>JBNABE010000092.1:0-7998 GCA_049631945.1 Akkermansiaceae bacterium | reverse complement strand
CCTCATCTACCTCATCTACCTCATCTACCTCATCTACCTCATCTACCTCATCTACCTCATCTACTTCACCAGACTCATTTGGATCATATATACTAAATGGAGATGCCAATGGATCGACATCGCCCTTAGTTGAGGAATAATCAGCCTCATCAACAAGGCTGAACGGAGACTTTGGCTCGCCCGAAACTTCAGATTCAGGCTCATCATCACTTCTGCCTGAAACAGTATCCACTGACATCTCTTCTTCCCTCGCAAACAACGGTTTAAATGGCTCATTAGAGACAACTTTCGCCACGGTGGGCGACTCAGTAGCAAAGCCCTCTGATTTGGTTGCTGAAGAATGATCTGACTCATCAACAACCACATCACTCGCCTCTTCAAGCTCCGTCACGTTTACAGCACCAGCACCAGGCTCAACGGCATCAGCATGGCGTTGGTTAGTGACATGGCTATCCAGATCTACATTTACCTCCTCCTGAATCGCGGAGGACCCAGTAAGCTCTCTATCCTGTTCTAAATGAGCGGAACCAACAGAAATCTCGCCATCTCTTTCTGTAGTTTCAAGTTCCTCACTTGGTTTGACCAG
Source organism: Akkermansiaceae bacterium (assembly GCA_049631945.1). Classification (GTDB taxonomy): domain Bacteria; phylum Verrucomicrobiota; class Verrucomicrobiia; order Verrucomicrobiales; family Akkermansiaceae; genus Oceaniferula. Next base: position 7,412 of record JBNABE010000092.1, on the reverse strand, counting down.
CTCGGCTAGATTAATTTTTGAGCCACCACCACTAAGCTTCCCATCACTCATGCCAGCCCAAGCTGTCGCGGCTGCACGAACCACACCACGGGGGTAAACAACACCAAAACCAAAATCGATTGAATCAGCTATCGGTTCTGCACCCTCACCAGCGCGATCACGCAATACTTCCAGAGCTTGCTGCTTGCTGATAGGCTTCAAATCAACAACATTATCTTCCATACGATCTTTGTAAGCACAGGGAATACAGGGCAAAAAAGCAGTTTGCCAAACATCACCATTCACACTGACGATGATGTTCACATTCCTACATGACTGATGCAGATGATTTAAATAGCTGACCAACTCCAGACCAGACTCAGGACTATTTGATAGCCCCTCAGCTTCATCCAGAAGAATGACAGGATTGATTACAAGACCTAGTAGATTTAAAAAAGTAACGAGCTTCTCACGCATTTCCGTTTGCTCATGAATGTTCGAATTCTCATGATCACGATTGAAAATGGTTTTAAACAGTGAGCCGGTTCGACTTCCATGTTCAGAAGATGCTGTGCTGTAGCGGAAAAGCAGCTCAACCCACCATGCTACAGCTCGATATCTGCTCGCTGCTTGCTCAGCTAGCTCCACAGAAATACGAGGACCGAGCAAAGAAAAATTCGCCATGGCCCACTGCGCAGTGGCCGCTTTAGCGTTATGAAAATCAAACGTCTCTACTGGCTGATTCTTGATAGACTCGAGCGAACTATCTTTATCTTGGCTTGGCACTTCACCAGAGAGAACCAATGGCATGAGCCCGTGAGCGAATATGCGGCGCGCGAAAACATCAAGATAAGTCAACCCATCAGCACCTGGATACGGACTCGAAAATTTGCGTAACACAGCATCTAAAACGAGTTCATCATTGATGTAACGCCCCTTAAAAAGTTTGAGATCGATGAACTCGTAGGAATCCGCAAGTTGACTGACAAGGCGATTCAACAGGTGTGTCTTGCCAAATCCGGCACGTGGAGATCGCAGTAAAATGATGCGGCCAGCAGATGCACTACGATTCGAGAGCATCTCATAGAGTTGGGCTAACTCATCTTTGTGAATACTCTCCGTCGACACTTGGGAAGGCTGCCCAAATAGATCAAAGGCATGATCAAATGGGTTGCTCGTGGAGGGTGTTGATGAACCAGTCATAACAAAGGGTGCTTTTTTATAAAAATCATCAATTACCCAATCAAAGCAATAATAATTTTCTCCTCCCGAGTCATCTAGCTTGATAGCTGAAAAACTGTATTTTCCTGCCTCGACAAAATAATTAGCCCACTTAGCTTCGTTTACTTTGCATAACGTCTCTTTATTTGAGGTTTTCAAACTTCAGCAAGGTCACAAACAGGCCTCTTCAGGATCATTGAGATAATAAAAAAAAGACGATTTTAAAAACGATTAATATTATGGACATATCAACTACATCACAAGGTTCTGATCCACAGAATAGCAGTGACAACTTTGTGCAAGAGACCAATGAAGGAGCCGCAAGCAGCACCACACTCCCCGCTGACGACGTCATTGCGGTAGATCAATTGCGCCAAGTTTATCAAGATTTCAAGGAAGAGATAGGCAAAGTTATCATCGGTCAAGATGATGTCATTGAGCGCCTCGCGATATGCCTTTTTTCCAGAGGGCACGCTCTTCTCATGGGCGTTCCGGGCCTTGCCAAAACCCTGCTGGTATCCTCTGTGGCGGAGACAATGGATCTCAGCTTTAATAGGATACAATTCACGCCCGATTTGATGCCCGCTGACATCACAGGGACAGACATCATTCAAGAAACAGGAACTGGCCACCGAGAGTTTGAATTTATCAGAGGACCAGTATTTGCAAATTTGGTTTTAGCTGACGAGATTAACCGTGCTCCAGCAAAAACCCAATCCGCCATGCTTGAGGCCATGCAGGAAAACATGGTAACGGTGCTCGGCAAGACCTATCCTCTGGACAAGCCATTTTTTGTCCTGGCCACACAAAACCCGATTGAACAAGAAGGCACCTACCCACTGCCTGAGGCCCAGCTTGATCGCTTCATGTTCCTCATAGAAGTTGAATACCCAAGCCATGAAGAAGAGCTTCGCATCGCACGTGAAACCACCGGCTCATCGAAACCGCAGCTGAATCATATTCTGAGTGGTCAGCGGGTCCAAGAATACCAAGATCTAGTTCGTCGTATTCCAGTTCCTGACCACATCTATGATTATGCGGTCGAAATAGTACGCAAAACCCGACCTGGCTCTGCCGCTGCGCCAGATTGGATCAATGATTACGTGGGTTGGGGTGCGGGACCGCGCGCTGTTCAATATCTTATATTAGGAGCCAAAGCTCGAGCAGCGCTCAACGGATCCTACATGGCGCGTCTCGAGGATATTGAAGCCGTGGCAAGCCCTGTCCTTAATCACCGCGTCTTGACGAATTTTGCGGCAGAATCACAGGGTATGACATCTTCCAAGGTCGTCAGCAAGCTCATCGACGAAATGAGAGAAGCCTAATACGCATACTTTGCATAGATCTATATTGTTACACAATAGAAACAATAAATGAAATACGATTTCTTGGACTCTGAAGCCTTGGTCCGTCTTGGAGCATTACCGCTTGAGGCTCGCCAAGCGATGACAGGCAATGTTGCCGGCAGGCACCGCTCCCCTCATCGCGGATCATCAGTAGAGTTCGCTGAATATCGTAAGTATGTCCAAGGTGACGACACGAGAAGGTTGGATTGGAAGGCTTATGCAAGGTCAGATCGCTATTATATTAAAGAATTCGAAGCGGACACAAACCTCCGCGCCTACTTCGTCATAGATGCCAGTGCCTCCATGGGATTTAGCGCAGCTGACGGCCCACGAATGCAGTTTGCACGCAAGCTAGCAGCCACCCTCTCATACCTCATCATTGATCAAGGTGATGCTGCTGGCCTCTCAATATGCCACGAGAAAATACATCTCGAAATTCCGCCAACTCGCAAACCCGCACAACTAAACAACATCTTTGAGCTCCTCGCCAAAACTGAGCCTACCGGCGAAACCGGGCTCGTTGAAGCACTGCATGCCATTGCCGAGAAAACCAACCAGCGCGCGTTGATCATCATACTCTCTGACCTCTTCTGTGACACCAAAGAGCTAGCGGATGCAATGCAACACCTACGCTACCGCAAGCACGACATCGCCATTTTCCACATGCTCGACAAACAGGAACTCGAATTTGATTTTGAACGACCACATCGCTTCATCGACATGGAAGATCAAACGTCACTCGTCGCCGAGCCGGCTCTTATCGCTGAAGATTACCGCACGGCCATGCAGCAGTTCCTTAGTGTGGTGAAATCTGTATGCCATGACGTGCATGCAGATTATCACCTGATCACCACAGATCAGAATTACGAGCGAATCATCCATGACTTTCTGAGCACAAGACTTCCTAAAAAAGGCAGAAAGTAGACATCCACCCCAAGGAATTTACAACTCAGCTATGCCCGTCACTTTTCTACAGCAATCACTACTTTGGGGACTGTTGGCGGTAAGTATACCTATCATCGTTCACCTCCTCAACCGGAGGCGTTTCCGCACCGTGCAGTGGGCCGCCATGGATTTCTTACTCAAGGCTACTCGTGAATCCAGAGGCAAAAAAAAGCTCAAATACATCCTCATACTTACATTGCGAGCACTTGCCATTGCCGCCCTAATCCTTGCCGTCGCCCGCCCTCTTGTCGGTGGCTTCCTTAGTTGGGGTGGCTCGCAGGTCAACACCGTTATCCTTATTTTAGACCGCTCACCCTCTATGGAGCAAATTGCTAATAATAGTGACACAAGCAAACGATTAGCCGCTATCAAAAATGTTCAACAGTCGCTAGATCGCCTCAACAACCCAAAGCTCATTCTTATCGATAGCGCCAGCGCTACAGCACAAGCCGTCCCTTCACCAGATGCCCTAAGTGAACTAAGTGCCGCTTCAGCAACCGATGCGAAAGCCTCTATTCCGACCCTGATATCCACCGCCATCGATTACATTTCGGACAACTCACCCGGCCGCACTGAGATTTGGCTGGCTTCGGACCTACAACAATCCGACTGGGCTCCAGACGATGGCCGCTGGGAAGCCGTTAGAGCAGCCCTGATCGACTTACCCCAACAAGCAACTCTACGTATCATCTCGATGGCATCAGCTACAACCGACAATATTGCTGTGAGCGTGCTGTCTGCAACTCGAGTTCAGAATGAGCTCTCATTAGAAATTGAAATCATTAGAAGTGAATCAAGCCAAATTTCAGCAGTCCCCCTGACCTATAGCCTGAACGGAAGCAGAAGTTCTGAAACCGTCAACTTCGCAGGGCAACGTTTCAGACACCGAAAAAATCTAGTGCTTGGAGACAAGCAGGGAGAAGGATACGGATTCGTAGCCACTCCAACGGATTCAAACCCTCGTGATAACGTGTCTTATTTTGCGTATGGAGAACATGCTCCAGCAACCACTTACTTGATTTCCGAAGGCGGAGAGCCCACCACATGGTTAGCACTCGCTTGTGCCCCACCAGGACTCAATGACAATAAGTGTAAAATTCTCCCTCCCGATCAAACAGATCAAATAGATTGGTCCAATGCTAGCCTCGTTATCTGGCAAGCCATCCTCCCAACCAATACAACAGCCAACAAGCTTAATGAGTATCTTAAAAATGGTGGTGTCGTGCTTTTCTTGCCGCCACGGGGTGAATCAGAAAGCTCGTTTCTTGGCATCCAATGGCAGAATTTAGAAACATCAGCTCAAGACCAATACTTCATCATTGAAGATTGGAACCGATCGGATGGCCCACTACGTGATGGCGACGATGGCATAAGTATTCCCGCATCAAAACTCAAAGCAATCAAACGGCGTGGCATCAGTGGAGATTACACGACGCTTGCTACCTGGAGTGATGAACAACCATTCTTAATTCGCCAAGTTGTGGGAGATGGGACCGCCATTTTCACGACCTCGCTTCCCGATTACAGCTGGTCTAATCTGGCTGATGCTGACGTATTACTCCCCATTATTCAACGCATGATTCGTCGAGGAGATTCACGTTTCAGCTCGGCTTTCTCAGCAATCGCAGGAGCTTATGAGACAAAGCTCGCGCAGAGCGAGATTAGAACTCGCATTGATGATTACGCCGAATCCAATTCTAGCAATGCCGCATATGAGGCCGGAGTCTGGAAATTGGGGGAAAGACTTCTCGCCACAAATCGACCCGCTAGCGAAGATGAGTGGCTCGTACTTGATACAGAAAGCATCAAAACATTGCTTGATGAAACTCAATACAGTCTTTTTGAAGATGCAGCTAAGGCCGACTCCCTTGTCAAAGAAATCTGGAAGGTATTATTAATTACTATGCTTGTTTTTCTCATCACCGAGGCTCTGCTGTGCCTCCAGCCCAAAACAAGCAACACCAAAATAAGCACCTAACTTCTCTCAACTAATCTATTGAACTTCTCACTCCACCACCTCTCATTCAGCCCGAGCCAGCTCACACTGTGGCTTGGCGTTGGCGCTTTGCTGTGGATGACATACCTCTGTTTCAGCTCTATTCTGCGTTCGAGCAGACCCAAACGGACAGCAATTCTCGAAGTTCTACGTTTCTTATCCACGCTGATCGTCGTGCTTATGCTTTGGCAACCTGAATGGCGCACCACTCATGAGCCTACATCGAAGCCCGAAATCATGATTCTCTATGATGCTTCTGCTTCCACTAATACCATTGATGCTACCCTGCCAACATCTCTAGGAAGCAATCAAGAAATAGTAAGTCGTAAGGAATGGATAGAACAGGTTCTCTCCAGTGAGTCATTTCAAACCTTAAAAGATGACAACAAGTATCGTATATTGGAAGCCCCCTTTTCAGCGCCCCCTGAGACGAGTGACCTCGTTGCCCAGTCCCTTGCAGGGACAGATATTTACTCCGCCATCGAAGAATCATTGGCGAACCATGACAACCTAAGAGCGATCATTTTATTAACGGATGGTGATTGGAATACTGGCACCCAACCAGTTGCAGCAGCTCAAATCATGAGAAGACGGCAGATCCCTTTATTTGGCATTCCTGTCGGAAGCGATCAACGGCTTCCAGATCTCGACATCTCAAACGTAACCTCTCCCACTTATGGAATTGTCGGAGAAAATGTTCAAATCCCATTTACAATTACGTCCTCGCTCGACCGTGACATAAGAACCAGCATTCGCTTACGCGACACCCAATCAGGCAAGGAGCGCACCAAGGCCATTACCATTCCCGCTGGCAAAAATTACTATGATTCAATGCTTTGGCGACTAACAACAGATGGGGCTTCAACTTTAGAAATATCTATCCCTGTCAGCAATGGAGAGCTCATCAAAGCCAACAACAAACAGAAATTTACCATTTCCGGCAAAAGAGAGGCTATCAAAGCACTGGTCATTGAAACCCAACCACGATGGGAGTATAGATTCATTCGGAATGCTCTCTACAGGGACCCCGGTGTTCAAGTGGATTGCCTGCTACTGCATCCAGACCTGAGCGTGGGTGAAGGGCCAGGCTATATTGACCAATTCCCCGAAAAGCTAGAAGACCTCCAGAAATACGATGTCGTATTTCTGGGTGATGTCGGAATTAACAAAAACCCATCAAAGGGTCTGACACTAAAGCAGGCATCCCTACTCAGAGGCTTGGTAGAAAATCAAGCCAGCGGGATAGTGTTTATACCTGGCCCGGCAGGCAACATGATTTCGCTGACTCGAAGCCCACTTGGAGACCTCATTCCTGTAATACTAGATGAGAAACAAAGCATCGGCTACAGTAGTGCTCTTTCATCTAGAATCAACCTTACCACCAATGGAAGTAAATCACTACTAACGATGCTTGGAGATACAGAAGAAGATAATCCTGGCATCTGGAAAAGCTTACCCGGCTTCAATTGGCATGCCCCAGTGATAAAGGCCAAAGGCGGTACTGATGTGCTGGCAGTTCACGCGACAAAATCAAATCAATACGGGCGAGTTCCGATGCTTGTGACCAAAATTGCGGGCAATGGTAAAGTGCTATTTTTGGGCCATGATTCAGCGTGGAAATGGCGTCGAGGAGTTGAAGACCTATACCACTATCGATTTTGGGGCCAGGTTGCCAGATGGATGTCTTACCAAAGAAACATGGCTGCAGGATCAAGAATCAGACTCTACTACGCACCAGAGCGACCGAAACCAGGTGACTTTGTTAACCTCAATGCAAATGCCTTTGATCAGTATGGAACACCACTTAAAGAAGGTGAATTATATGTTGATATTGAAGCTCCGGATCTCAAATCACAGCGCATCATCCTGAACAAGGAAGATCAGATCTGGGGCACTTATTCCGGACGATTCAAAATAACCCAACC
>JBNABE010000091.1:0-7998 GCA_049631945.1 Akkermansiaceae bacterium | reverse complement strand
TGTCAGTCAACGCATAGTTGTGAGCCAGGGTATACTTGATAAAATCAGCATCATCTGATCCTTGCTCTAAGTCAACACCACTGATACGGCCAGTAACTGAACAGCAATCGCTGTATGCGTAGTTAGCCATGACCAACCAACTGTCGACGTCAAGATCGTCAGCACCATCCTCTTCGAAGGTTGCCATGTTGTATTCAGCACCAAGTGTCCATGCACCTTCAGCATATACAACGTGAGCACTGAGGATGTCAGCATCTGGCTCTTCATCATTGTCTTCAGTAGCGTAACCTACAGCATAAGTGATTGCACCACTTGTGTATGAAACAGCAGCTTCAACACCGTAAGAACCATCGTTATCATCTGAACCACCTAAGTTACCAACACCATCATCGTTGTAGACGGTATCTTGGATCGAAACTCCATAGCTAAGATCGCCAGTTTGACCAGTGTACTTCACACCTTGCGCATACTGAGGAATGGTATTAAATTCATCGTAAGCTGTTGAGAACTGGTAAAGACCAGTTGGCTCTTTAGCTTCAAGACCGAGCATGGACTCGTAACGACCCATGGTAAGGGCTGAACCGTTGCCAAGATCGTAAGATACAAAAGCCTGCTCGACATTTGTTTCGTCACCAGCTTCCTCATACTCGAGATCAACCTGTGCGGTTACTTTACCGAAGTTGAACAACCAGTCGATCTCGACCTGGTCGATACCGAATGAGTTGTCACTTGAGTCACCTAAATCACCACCGATGTCGGTGTGTGAGTATGACATGTCGACAAAACCTTCGAAGCTGAGGAATTCATTAATTTTGATTTCCGCAGTCGCAAGGCTTGAGGCCGCTGCAAGAGCGGACGTAATTGCAATTGTTTTTTTCATAGTTTGTATTGTTTATTTGGGTTGGTTTGTTCGAGGTGAGCTACTCACCCGCGGTAACCAGAACCGCTTAGATGAGACGCTTAATATAAATTAAGAACACCCCTGACAAGCAAGATTATGACAAAAATGCCACAATTAACAAGTATTTTGTTAAGCTTTCTTAAGTAACGTTTTTTGCTGGCAGAGGAGTTATTTACCACCCCTGCTGCCTTATTACGCTAACAGTTAGCTACTTAAAAGAGGGGCAAGCTACTAAAGCCTAAAAAACCAACATCAAATCGCTAGCTGCTCGCCCCACTCTCTCGCTTTTTGCGCGAATGATTTCTCCGGCTCGGCATAGCTAATACCTCGTGAGACGTTGACCACATCAGGTGCTGTCCTTGTCTTGCCCTGTAGGCTGGCGAGATCACCGCCCTGGGCACCAAGCCCAGGAATGAGTAATGGGCTATCAACAATGCGATCGAGAACCTCCTCGCTGGCATTGGTGAGCCCGACCACATAACCAACGTCGGTGGCACGCTCCTCGTCTGCGGCACGCTTGCCGAGCTGCTGCACCAGCTCAAAGACAAAGCGCCCGTCGGCTAGCTTCTGACGTTGGAAGTCAGCACTGCCTGCATTGGAGGTCACCGCAAGCAGGTAGATGCCCTTGCCCTCCCAATTGAGAAAAGGCTCGATCGAATCATAACCGAGAAAGGGGTTCAGTGTGACCGCATCGACATTCCAGTTCTCAAAATAGGACTTGGCGTAATACTTTTGTGTTTCGCCAATGTCGGAGCGTTTCGCGTCGAGGATCACCGGCACTTCATCCGGCATCTGCTGGAGCATCTCCTCGAGCATCTCGATACCGCGTATGCCCATGGCTTCAAAGTAGGCCATATTGGGCTTGTAGGCAGCCGCGCATTCAGCAGTCTCGCCGACAATGCGGTTGAGATATTCAGGGACGGCATCGATACCACCCGAGAGCTCAGGTCTTGGGTCGATGCCCACGCAGAGGCGCGAGCCTACAGATTCGATACGACGAGCGAGCTTGGCGGAATAGGTCATGATAGGTCCTTACAGGTAGAATGAGTGTGATTGGTGTGATTGATATATTACTCAGTTTGACCAGCTGAAGCGAGACGCTTACGCAACTCTGGCCATTGATCTTGATTGACGATGTAGCCGATGCAGTTCGCACTGCCACAGCGGCATGGGTGATCCTCGTAGCACTCGATATCGAAGCCGTAATCAAAGGTGAGCTCCTCGCCTTGCTTGATCTCACGCAGAGAGTAGATATAGACGCGGCGCCCGATGATCCATGCCTCGCAGTTCGGGTCGCAGGAGTGATTGATCAGTCGGGCTGTGTTCCAAGGCACGTTACCATCGATGTCCCACTGCTCATCTAGAGTAAAGATGTAGACCGCAGCATCGCCATGCTCTTCATGTCTTGCATACTGATCCCAAGCACGGTCTTCGCTGACCTCCTTATTGACCGGTTCACCGACATACTCGATCACTTCGGTTTCTTTGGGAATGTCCTGAGTTGCGTAAACTCCCCTGCCGTGGATCTCAGACCCACGCACCTCGCACCATTCACTCTGAGCGCGCTCATAGAGTTTCTTAAATTTGCGGACTAGCTTAGCCTCCCGCTCGAGCTTCTTATGTTTCGACATATTACAAATCAATGATGACCTTTGCTACTTAATCTCGCGAGCACTCGACTCTGGGAGCCCTAGTTCATTCCTATCTAGTGGTAACGAGGGGAACATACTTCGCAAATCTTGGATGGTGGGCTTCATGCCGGTGAGAAAATACCAGTCTTTGCTACCCTGCTCGGCAACGGCGATAGCGTAGCTCTTCTCCTCGAGTGTTCTCATGCGTCCTCCTTGCTGCGGATCAGGCACTTTGACTTGCGTGGTGGTCGGCACGATCGCCAGCCAATGGCTCACAACAATCTCACGACCCTCGTCGTCGAGTATCAGCTTGCCAGAATCCGGGTCGACTTTCTTCGCCCTCCACACATCAAAAAAAGCAGTCGGCTTGTCTGCGTGGTAGCTGGTCACGATCAAGCCCATCTTGACACGCTGCTGGTCACCGGATGCCAGCTGCTGCTCAAGACGCTCCATACTGCCGATACGCTTTGCCAGCCGCCGCTTCCAGCGCGGATACATGCGCTCCTGAGAATATTTGAAATTCCCCCGCATAAGCTCTATACCCATCTTCTGCACCGCAGCTTGAGCCTGATCAGCAATGGCTGGATCAATGGCAACGCGCTGGGCGTCGACACGCGCAAGGCATATCAACATGACAACGAAGATTGTGAGATGGTGTATATTCATTATACCTAGGCCGAGCGGTTCACACCCTGCTGGGCCTATACATCCCCGCTCACGCAAGGAAAGTCAAGCCATGGCTAATAGCTGTGGCACATGCCAGACTAATCACCATTCAGCAGATGCTAAATAATGGCTTCTGAGCATAGTTAATTTCTCTTATCTAATTTTCTAAAAAACTTGGAAAATCGTCTTTGCAAAATTGACGAGATTACGTCTATGCTCTCGCCATGGCGAAAAAGGCATTAGGAAAGGGGTTAGGCGCGCTGATCAAACAGCAAGCCGGTGGTGATCTGAACCCATCTAAACATGATGCTCCGCCAGCAGATTCCTACGTACCAATCGACAGCGTAGTTCCCAGCCCTCTTCAACCGCGCAAGCACTTCGTCCAAGGCCAGCTCGACGAGCTCAAGGACTCTATCAAGCAGCACGGCATCATCCAGCCTCTGATCGTACGTGAAGTCAACGGCAACATGGAGCTCATCGCCGGGGAGCGACGCTGGCGTGCATCGAAAGCCCTCGGACTAACAGAGGTACCCATTGTTATTCGTGATGCCAGTGACCAAGAGGTACTAGAGATGGCGCTCATCGAGAACATCCAGCGTAAAGACCTCAACCCGATTGAGGAAGCTCAAGGCTATGTAAAGCTGGCGAAAGATTTCGGCATCAAGCAAGACATCATTGCCAAGCGTGTCGGTAAATCTCGCGCCACGGTTGCTAATGCCATGCGTCTCATGGAGCTCGATCCAGAAGTCAGAGATCATGTAGCACAGGCACGCCTGAGCGTCGGGCACGCCAAAGCCATTCTATCCATCAAGGATACCGCCACCCAGCGCTTGGTCGCCGAGCAGATTCTGAAGAAGGCGCTCACCGTGCGTGCTGCAGAGCGGCTTGCCAAGGCAATGCTTGCCCCCAAGAAAAAATCCGGCGCCAACAAGAACAATGCTGGCAGCGAGGAAGCTAACGCTGTGATTGCGCAGATTCAAAACACACTCAGAGAACGCTTCGCCACGGAGGTCAAAATGAAGCACAACCCGAAAAAGGGCAAGATTGAGCTCACCTACTACGGCAATGATGACCTGCAGCGCATCCTCGACCTGCTGGGTATCCAACTCTAGTGACCTGCCCCTGCGGCACCAAGTAAGCACCGAGTAGCCAACCTCCATCACTGGATTCTGCTTCGTATTCGACCAGTCAGTATTCCTCCACAGAACGTGAAAGTAAAACTACCTCTGCCACTCGTTGCACTACTCGTCATCGCTGGCGGCTACCTCATATACAAGCAACTCAACAATCCCGTCGATGGCCATGGAGAGGCCGCCTACGCTCACACTGAGTCCATCCTCGCATGCGGTCCACGCCCAGCTGAGTCAGACGGGCTGAAAAAAGCCCAACAGTATATATCAAAACAACTCGCCCAGCACGGCTGGAGCACGATGAGTCAGCCTGTCGTACGCGAGACGCCACTTGGCAAAAAAACCTTCGTTAATTTGATCGCACGCTACGATGTGGAGCAGCTTGAAACACTCGGTGACATCAAGGCAATCAAAACCAAGGGTATCCTTAGTGCTCATCTCGACTCCAAGCTCATCCCAGGAATCCCCAATTTCTTAGGCGCCGATGATGCCGCTTCTGCGTGCGCACTGATCATTGAGCTCGCGATTCAACTGAGCACAAATCACCCAGAGCTCGCCAAGCAGTTAGAAATTGTATTTTTCGATGGCGAAGAGGCATTCGGCGAAAACATCACGCCCTCGGACGGACTCTACGGCAGCAGGGCCTACGCCTTATCACTCTATGATCGCAAGCCGAAGCCAGCCTTTGGGATCGTACTCGATATGATAGGGCACAAGAATTTAAAAATCGCCGTGCCTGCGGACACAGACCCCAAGCTCTACCAAGCTCTGCTCGACGCCGCTAAAGCCAATGGCTATGCGAAGCACTACGGCATGGCACAAGGTAATATCATTGATGATCATCTTTACCTCAATAAAGCGGGTGTGCCCACCATTGATATCATCGGGGCGGACTTCAACCACAGCCACTGGTGGCACCAAGCCGGCGACGACCTTGATCTCATATCAGCAAAAAGCCTGACGATCTCATACCATACGACAATGAGCATGTTAATCGACCTGCTCAGCCGGTAGTCATCGTATTCAGCAAACTAACTTGATTAGCCGCTCAGCGCGGCACACCAGCTCTGCTCCAGCTGGCTTGACTTGCCATCTCCATCGACCCGCACAGTTTTCATTTCACCACTAGCAACCAGCTTCCCTTTGCAGCTTATCGAGAACTTCCATGTGATAGAGCTACGCCCTAATTGATCAGGAGAGATCGTGACTTGCAGCTCATCGCCAGCTTTGACAGGTGCAATGTATTCGCAGCTTAACTTCACCCGAGGCCATCCACCGCCTGCTAACAGAGGAATGCCCAAGCGCGCTAATAAATCGTGCTCGGCCTCCTCTGCATAACAAAGGATTTTAGCAAAGTGCACGACTCCTGCCGCATCGGTATCGGCAAAATGAGCACAGCGCTGGTAGATATGTTCCATCAATCAAGCTCGCGCACCAGCAATGATGCGTTGTGGCCACCAAAGCCAAAGGAGTTACTCAATGCACTCTTTACCTCGACCTCGCGGGCGACGTTCGGAGTGTAGTCAAGATCGCACTCCGGATCTTGGTCTTCGAGGTTGATTGTTGGTGGTATCACGTTCTCTTTCATCGCCATCAGGCAGGCTGCCAACTCGACGCCACCGGCAGCACCGAGCAAGTGTCCAGTCATGGACTTTGTTGAGCTCACAATGAGGCCATCTTTTGCATGATTACCGAAGCTTGCCTTAATTGCTTTCGACTCACAGATGTCCCCCATTGGAGTGGAAGTTCCGTGAGCATTGACATAGGTCACCTCGTCGGCATTCATCTTAGCATGGTGAAGCGCCATGTCCATACAGCGAGCTGCACCGAGACCCTCGGGATGTGGCGATGTCATGTGGTAGGCATCACCACTGACACCGTAGCCAGCAAGCTCAGCGTAGATCGTTGCACCACGCTTTTTGGCGTGCTCATATTCTTCGATCACAACCACACCCGCGCCCTCACCCATAACAAACCCGTCTCGGCCCGTATCGAAGGGGCGTGAGGCTCGCTGAGGCTCGTCGTTACGAGTGCTTAAAGCTTTCATGTTACTAAATCCTGAGAGACCCATCGGTAAAATCGTTGCTTCTGCACCACCACAAACAAAGGCGTCCGCATCTCCGAACTTAATCATTCTCCATGCCTCCCCTATGTTGTGGTTAGATGTCGCACAAGCGGTCACAATCACCATGTTGGGCCCACCAAAGCCATACTCCATTGAGAGTATTCCACTGCCGATGTTGGAAATCATCATTGGAATGACAAACGGTGAAACACGAGATGCTCCACGGTTAAGTAACTTGGTATGCTCTGCTTCCAATGTACCCAATCCCCCGATGCCACTGCCAACCATGACACCGACACGATTGCGGTCGACACTTTCATCATCGATACCTGAGTCGTTGATCGCCATTTTAGAAGCGGCAATAGCAAACTGCGCATAGCGGTCACAACGTCTGGCGTCTTTAGGATTATTAAACCATGGTGCAGGATCAAAGTCTTTGACCTCACCTGCTATCTTACAAGGATATGGTTCTGGATCAGTCAGGGTAACCGGACCTATACCACTTTTGCCAGCTTTAAGGCCTTCCCACGTATTCTGTAAATCATTTCCAAGTGGACTTAGCACTCCAATTCCGGTGATGACAACTCTGCGATCGTTCATATCAATGTAATGTGTATTTACCCGTGTAGCTGGCCAGCATGATAGGCTCAGATGTCTTGCCCAATGAACCGCTACGGCTTCGCCATTATTGTATAGATCTCCTAGAGTGCAAGCACTGATAATAGGTGCATCATCAAGCCAAGCGACGAGGTAAACCACGCTCATTGGCACGACCACACTCGGGGCACATGGGATGACGATCCTTGGTCTTATCTTTGTAGACATGACCGCAAACTCTACAGGTGACGATTTCTCTCTTACGAAGACGAATTCTGCCGCGCCGGTTGAGATAAGCTAAAAATACCGCCAAGCCAATGCCCAGAAGTGGCACGCCGAGCAGCCAGAGAGCTAATTCTTCCAAAGTAAGCTCAATCATCGACTCAAGGCATCTATTTGTAGTTCCAACTGCCCTACCACCATCGGCGGTGCCTCATCGCCACCCTCAGTAAAACGCTGTGCGCGAAGCCATGAGGCAAGGTCTCTTTGCCTGTCTGTGATCTTGATTGTATCCACTGTCCCCCCAGGAAGCGGTGTGCAATTACTGACAAAGCCAGCTGCATCAAGTGCGATTTGAAAACGAAATATTTGGCCGTAGCCTTCGTCAATGATCAACTTATTTGGCAGCTCCAACTTATTTCCAACAATCCGAGGCTTGAGCTGCTCACTAGCCACGACTCTGACTTGTATGACAGGGCTCTCCGAAGCCTCAAATTCCTGGGTCACTGCAGGCTCTTGCCAATGGCGGGGCATCACATCAAAAAGCTCGGGAGCAGATTGAGTAATCGAGATCAAACTTGGAGAACGATCAACATCAGGCAACGGCTGCAATTGTATTTCATAGCTCCAAAGCGGATCCTCCAACTCATCTCTTGCCATGGAGATCCGGGCGGCCACTTCTTTGTCAATCGCTGGATCCCATCTCGAGGGGAACGGTGACTTGTATTCCACTTGAAGCAATAAATCCCTCACGATCGGGTCATCTGGCCTAAGAAGTATGACAACCCC
>JBNABE010000090.1:0-8010 GCA_049631945.1 Akkermansiaceae bacterium | reverse complement strand
GGGGCAAGGATAACAAAGAGGCCCAGGCCAAACAGACCGAATACGATAGATGGCACGCCGGCGAGATTAAGCATCGCCAGTCGGATTGTTTTCACAAAGTTTCCCCCGCGAGCATATTCATTGAGGAAAATTGAGGCTGCAATACCAGTGAATAGGGCAATCAGCATACAGATAATGACGAGAAGCCCAGTTCCAACAATTGGTCCCACGACACCCCCACCAGAGTAGGAGTGGGTTTTCTCACTGGTAGTAATGAATTTACCGGTGGCTTCGTTAGCCGCTGCAATGCTCTCTCGATCCTCTGTGTCCAGGAGGATTTCTGAGTCCTTGGTGATGTCAAAGCGAATGAAGGGAGTGTTGTTGAGTGTTGTCGTGTTGTTCGCTGTCTTGATGCCTGGGTTGCCAAGCTTGAGTGTTTGCCAGAATGTTTTGGGCACCGCTAGGCCGCGCACGCCCTGGTTGATAATGATGGCACCTTTCAGCGGTTCATGAAGATGTTGGATGCCATATTTATCCAGTATGGCAAGTGCTGCCGAGCTTGTGACATAGTTGCCAGCTTTGACTACGAAGTCGTGAAATACCGCAGTGTATGGCAGCTCTTTCATTGTCTTGAGGGGTAGTGTGCCCCGCTCTTCCTCATCGAAGGCATTGAAGTATACGTCAGATGATACGGTAATTGTCTGTTCTCTGGGTATGAGGGTTTGGTTGATCTTGTCCGGCTCATCGTCAGCGAACGTCTGGCGCATTTGGAATACCAACTCGGTTGGTATCAAGGCATCGTGTGCTGGTTTGCTCATCGGGTATTCACCCGCTGCGATGGTGACCTCGTAGCGGTTAAGCTCTATGTCTCGTGTAGTGATGTCAGTTGCTAGGATTTGGGGGTAAGCAGCAATAAAAGCTACATAATCCTCATTTTTCATGCTGATTTTTTTATCAGTGAGCAATTGAAAGCCAACGGTGGCATTGTCATCGCGCTCGGTGTAGATCGCATAAAAATCTGGATTCAGGCTTTCAAGCTCACTGAGATAACCTTGCCCAATGCGTGAACCTGCCAGTAAATCAAAGCGGATGAGTTCTGAGGGTTTTTCAAATTCAGTCACATTGGCTAGCCATTGATCAGCATCAGGATTGTTAGCCAAAAGCCCGTTAAAGTTTTCAGCGGGTATTTCAATGCCCTTACTTTGTCCCACTTCGGTGACAATGAGCGTTTGTGGCTTCTTGGTGAAGAAGGACCAACCCTTCTGCCAGATTACAGGCGCACCCTCGTAGATGATCTTGCCGAAAATTCCAAATGCTGCGAGAACAATAGAATAGGTGAATAATAGAAGTGTCCATCTTACCAAAGTCTCTTTAGCGCTTTGGCTATTCCGTGGTTTGCAGAATGGATTGATTTTTGCAGCCATAATTCTGTGATAGTAAGTGATTCTGGGTTTAGGAATGCTTGCTAAGGCGTTTGAGTATGACTTGAGCGAAGTAATTCAAACTGAGCGCAATGACGAAGAGCAATAGGCCGACCATGAACAAGGCGCTCCAGTGGAGTGTCCCTTGTTCCACCTCACCGATTTCCTGTGCCATGATGCCAGTCATCGAATGTGCTGGGTCAGTGATCGAGTCTGGAATCGCGATTCGTCCACCCATGACTAAGAGGACGACCATGGTTTCACCAATAATACGCCCAAATCCCAATAGAACTGCAGCAATGATTCCTGAGGCGCAACTAGGAATGATGACTTTGATCACGGTTTGCAGATCGGTTGAGCCCAGTGCCAAGGCTGCCTCCTTGTAGGCTTTGGGAACATTGTTCAGTGCGTCCTCCGCCAATGTGAAAACAGTGGGTACTGACATGAGAGCGAGAAGAATGCCTGCGGTGAGAATGGTTTTATCCTGCTCCATCGGAAAGCTGGGGATCCAGCTCATGAGTGAGCTTTGGGAATACTCTTGAATGAGTGCTCCGACAACGACGACACCAAGGAAAGCCATCACAATGGATGGAATGGCGCCAATAAATTCGATGATTGGTTTGATCCAGCGCTGTTCAAAGGGCGAGGAAAGTCGGTTGACGTATATAGCTCCTCCAACTGCGAATGGCACTGCCAAAATAATGGCGACAAGGGCGACGAGGAATGATCCCGAAAGTAGCGGAAGTACTCCGTAGAAATCCTGCCATGATGAGTTCGATACCCATTGAGTTCCCATGAAAAATCCTGCCATGGATTGCCCCATGGTCACGGGGCTTTGGTGTGACCATGTTTCCATCTTGTGACGTTTGATTTCAACGAGCGGAAAAAATGTAGTGCCCAAAGATTTGATTTTTTCGAGGCGCTCACGAGCTTTGCTCCCTGTGAAGGCTGTGCTGTCTGGCAAAGATTGGAGAGCTCTGCGGGTTTGCTCTGTGAGGATGTTCTGAGCAATCAAATGCTCATCCAGGGAGTCGTAGAGTGGTTTGTTGAGATGGTCGTAGTCGGGAGTCTCCGTGAGAATACGCTCCGCTTTGATGATGTCCATGTCACGTTGCTGCTGATTGTTCGCCAGTCTGGCTTTGATCAGCTGCGCCTCTTTGCGATCTGCTGCTGTGGCATGTGTTTCTGCTTGTCCTTTGTTGTCTGAAGCAACAAGGCGGTATTTCTTCAGGTAGTTATTGAACTGCTTTTGTGGAGCCTGCAGCATCTTTCGAGCATCTGCAAGTTGTTGCATGTGGGGGAGAGCAAGGATTTGAGCAGTTTTTTTAGATTCAGTTTTGCGAATCTCTTTGATGAAGTCGCTTGTTTTGCCAGTGACAATGTTGCTCACAACTGAGGAACGTATACTTTCTAGGTAGTCATCCATCGTGAGCAGGCTTTTATTATCCAGATCAGAATAATCAATGTCCTGGAGGGTCGCTTCTGCATGCTCAAGCAAGGTTTGAGTCGCCTTCTTAATATGTTGGTTTGCCCTATCGAGGTCTGCTTGAATGACCTCTTGGCTTGTTTGAATTTTATCTAGTTTACTCTTTGCTCGCTGCAGTTCTTTTCGCTCAGTAATAAGCTTTTTTTGAGCCTTGTTTTTAAAATCACTATGTACGGCTTCGAGATCATAGAGAGCGCCCAAGCGGTGCTTGAGCTCGTATGCCGGAATTTGGCTGGCGAGCGAAAAAAGTTCTTTTTGGGCCTCAAGCTGGTCCGAGGCGTAATCGGTAAATTCCTGACCGGAGAGTCGATAGAGTGTTAAGCTTTTTTTGTACTGAGGAAGGAAATTCCAAGCGTGATAAGTAAGGAAGCCAACGATCAAGGCAATGAGCACAACGGCCAATGTGGCGTTACCACCAAAGAAATATTTAATGGCTTCCTGCTTTCCAACACCCAGAATTTTGAATCCGGAAGATTTTCCGAAAGGTGTATTCGTGGGTGGTTGCTTGGATGGGCTCATTGTGTTAGGTTGCAACTTGGTGGTAATTGGAAAGCTAGAGGCTAAAATGAAGCACCGCACAGGCATGAAACCTGTTGCGGTGCTGAAATATTATATCAGTAATGGGCTTTTTGTTTGCTTGTGATCATTTGGCTGGAATGAACCCAACTTTGGTAATCACTGCTGCTGCTTCAGCTGCAGCGGTGGCCCAGTTGATGAACTTAGCAGTCTCGCCTGCTGGTTCACCTACGGTGTAGTAGTATAGGTTGCGTGAGAGGGCATAGTCGCTCGCTTTCTCAGGCGTGGGTAGCACGCCGTCAACGGATGCAGGTGCAATCCCGTCTGCGCCGAGGTAAGCAAGACCTACATAGCCAATACCGTTGACATCGTTAGCCACTGCATCAGCAATCTGTGTGTTGCCAGCCATTTTCTGGGTGTTCTGACCGTAGTCATTCTTGCTCATGGCAAGCTTCTGGAAGGTCTTGTAAGTGCCAGAAGCCGTGTTGCGGGTGTAGGCATTGATTGTGCCGGCTTTGCCGCCAATCTCCGACCAATCTGTGATAGCACCGGTGAAAATACCCTCAACCTGCTCTTTGCTTAGTTTTTTGACCCCGTTGGATTCGTTGACAATAACGGCAATCATATCAATGCCAGCAACGTGTTCGACGAGCTCTTGGCCTTTGGTAGCGAATTTGTTTTTCTCGTTTGCTTTAACAGAACGTGAGGACATACCAAAGTCAGCGGTGCCATCAAGTAGAGCGGTGAAACAGGAGGAGGATCCTTCTGCTGCGATCTCAAAATTGACGTTGTTGCCTGCGGCTTTGTAGGCTTCGGCAAGTTGGGGAACCATCTTAGCTCCCAGAGTGTCAGATCCCTTGATGACCAGCTTTGACTGTGCTTGGGCTACTGTGCAGATGGTAAAACCAGCGATGATGGAGGTAGCATATTGAATTAATTTCATGTCTATTTTGTTATGTTGTTTGTTGTTGTGCTGAGATTTGGTCAGCACGGGTATGATCTCGCACAGAGAGGCCGCGTTGGCGAATAATGGTATGTTACAATTGAGACACATTGATTAGCGGTAATGTGTGACATTATCGTCACATATCAGGTTGTGAGTTTTTCTCTAAGCCGTTATAACTATTAACAGTAATGCAAACTGTTCTGGTCATTGAGGATGAGGAAGATATCGCTGATCTCGTGTCATTTAACCTCACAAGAGGGGGCTTTGAGGTAGCAACAGCTTCCGATGGACTTGCTGGGCTTGAAGCTGCCAAATCCATACGGCCAGACATAATCGTCTTGGATTTGATGATGCCAGGCATGGATGGGATTTCCCTTTTTAAAGAGTTAAAGCGCAATGTTGCGACTCGTCTCATTCCCGTAATCATGCTCACTGCACGTGGGCAAACAGAGGATAGAATTGCGGGGCTGGAGGTGGGTGCTGATGACTACATGAGCAAGCCGTTTAGCCCCAAAGAGCTCCTGCTGCGGGTTAAGAATTTACTCAAGCGCACTGGGCATCATTCCAGTGGTGCAGAACTTGAGTGTGGACCATTTCGTTTTGTAAAGAACTCACTGCATTTTTATATCGACGGTGAATTTTTCGAGCTGACCTCTACCGAGTTCAAGCTGATGTTGTATTTGTGTGAACGCAAAAACACACCGTGTAACCGACATGACATTCTGGTAGATGTGATGGGCTATAGTGGCGAAGTCCAAAGTAGAACTCTGGACACTCACATGAAGCGGCTTCGTAAGAAATTAGAAAATCGTGCAGATCTTCTGGAAACAGTCCGAGGGGTAGGCTATCAGGTGGTCATTCCCGCTACCTAGTGAGTCTATGCTCGATATCACCCTCTCCATCATTGTCGTTCTTCTCGTCTGGATTGTTTTCCAGCAGTATCAGAAGAACAAGCAGGCTGTTGCAGACCGGGCTGATTATGAGCGACGCCAGCGCGAAGCAAAAAAAGAACTCGTCAGGGAGAGAGATCAGCTGCTTGATGCCTTGGGTGATGCGTTTTTGTTAGTGAATGATACCAGTCAGATCGTTTTTGCTAATAAGTGCGCTCGAAAGTTGGTGAAAGGGCGTAGGTTGAGAGGACGAAGTATCATGGAGGCATTTCTCGATGACAAGCTGTCTATTGCCATTATGAAATGTGTCCGCACGGGCAAGCCGATGCAGGAACAGGTCGTGCTTGAGTCAGCCTATACTCCGCTTGGCTCAGTTAATAAGCAAGGTGCTACGGCGTGGGTGATCGATGCCGCGCCCCTTGAAAGCGATATTGACGAAGCTCTCACGCGTGTGGTGATTCGTGATGTGACAGCGGAATACCAAGCCGATCAAGTCAGGCGTGACTTTGTTGCAAACGCTTCTCATGAGTTGCGAACGCCAATGGCCATTATCAATGGTTATCTTGAGAACCTTCTTGAGGATAACCTATTGGAGGAACCCGAAGTTGCTAGAAAATTCCTCCAGACCATGGATAAACACGGCAAACGCATAGCACGGCTGGTGGAGGATATGCTGGTGATTTCTAAAATGGAGTCGGGTGATGCTCTCGCTCTCAATCAAGAGCATTTCGAAATCAGATCATGCATTGATGATGTGATTGATCGCCTTGAGCCTGTTATGGATAAGCAATCAGTAACGATGATGATTGAGGTCAAGCCTGAGGGCTTGACGATGATGGGTGATCGTTTTTATTGGACTCAAATCCTGTTTAACTTGGTCGAAAATGCATTGAAGCAAAATGTGCATTCCCCTTTGCAAATATCTGTCACTGTTCAGGTATACGATGATCTCGTCAGTATTTTGATTAGCGATGATGGTGTCGGTATTCCGGCTGAGGACCTGCCTTTCGTCTTTAAACGTTTCTATCGGGTGGAGAAGCATCACTCACAAAATGAAATCAAAGGCACCGGCCTTGGCCTTTCCATTGTGAGTCGAGCAATTGAAGCACATGGTGGAACGATCGAGGTAACATCAACACCCGGTCATGAAACTTGTTTTAGCATATCGGTGCCGATTAAGGCTAGTGAAGAGGCTTTGAGCTAATAGCTTTGAGAGCTATATTTAGTGGTGTTCCTAATTAGGGTCAGCAGCATGCTTAGCAGCGTGTGCGGCGGTGGCAAAGCAACCCTGCATCAGGTAGCCACCGGTAGGAGCTTCCCAATCCATCATTTCCCCAGCGACATAGACATACGGTATTTTCTTGAGCATGAGGCTGTCGTTGATCTCTTCCCAGCAAATGCCACCTGCTGAGGAGATTGCCTCGGCAATGGGTCTGGGGCCGGTGAGAGGAATACGGCAGTTTTTGATTTCGCGGGCAAGCTGCTCGACCGATTGCCATGGGCCGCGGTCGGGCATATGTTTGAGAATTGAGCATGTGGCAGAATCGAGGTTCCAGCGCCGGCGGGCCTCACGAACGAAGTTGCGTTTGACCTTGCCCATACGTGATACCAGGTCCTGGTGGCTGGTGTGGGGCTTGAAGTCGATGATGATGTGAGCTTCTGGCTGCTGGCGAATGTGTGGACCGAGATGGTAGAGTGGACCGCCTTCCAGTCCGTCGCGAGTGATGACCATCTCGCCGTGACGGGATCTCTCGCCGCTGCTCACTGAGAGGTTCTTGAGCGGTAGTCCCTCTGCCTCCTTAAGGATAGCTGCTGGCCAAGCGACCTCCCAGCCACAGTTGGCCGAGCTCAGTGGCGTGGTCGATATGTCATGGCTTTTGAGGATATCCACCCAGCTACCAGTTGAGCCTGTTTGCGGCCATGAGGCACCACCTAGTGCTAGAATCGTAGCATCAGGTGTTGCGGATACCTTCGTGCCTTGATGAGAGAATGTTAGCTGGTTGGGCTCTTTAAATGCGGTCCATGTGTGCCTCGTATGGAAGGTGACGCCCATATCGCGGAGGCTTTTGATCCAATGACGAAGTAGGGGGGCTGCTTTGATCGATCCTTTATCGGGTGATGGGAAGACCTTGCCACTGCTGGCAACAAAGGTCTCGATACCGAGATCAGCAGCCCATTTTCTGAGAGCATGATTGTCGAAGTTCTCAATGATTTCTTGCCACAGTGGTCGGGGGAGATTGTTACCCGAATATCTTTTGAGAAAGGGCTCTATCGGCTCATCATGGGTGAGATTGAGTCCACTCTTGCCCGCTACTAAGAATTTGCGACCTACGGATGGCATAGCATCGTAGAGGTCGACACAAGCCCCTAGCTTGGCGGCAACTTCAGCTGCGTAGAGCCCTGCAGGGCCTCCTCCGATGATGGCGATGTTTTTCAAGATCCTTGATGTGAATGGTTATGCTGAGGTGACATCAATTTGTGTTGGATATTGTAGTCGTCACGTTTAATAAGGTGCCCATGAAGGATTGCAACGTGGATTGGCACAATTGGCAAGGTGAGATGCTGGCCACACTGATGTTTATTGTGCGCGATGGAGAAGTGCTTTTGATTGAGAAATTGCGCGGTATTGGAATCGGTAAAATCAATGGTCCAGGTGGTAAAATTGATCCGGGTGAGACCCCTGCAGAATGTGTGATCAGGGAGTGTCAGGAGGAGCTGCACATCACTCCCAAGCAGCCAGTGAAGATGGGTGAGCTCTGGTTTGTGATGTCT
>JBNABE010000089.1:0-8212 GCA_049631945.1 Akkermansiaceae bacterium | reverse complement strand
AGGAGCTCTCACCATGCTGCAAGTAAGGGCAGGAGTCGTGTGCGAGTCAGCACCATGATTCAAAGAGATCTCTCATGATCTTTTAAACCTTTTCGTGAAGTCATGAATGTTGCTATCACTGGTATCGGCCTCACCAGTGGTCTGGGCGATGGTGTCGAAGCACATCGGAAAAAAATGGCTGCGGGGCAGCATGCCCTGCGTTCACTGAGCACGCTCCTCGGTGATGATTCACCCTATGCAGATGTAAAGGCCGCTTGGATTGAGAACCGAGAGATCATGCTTTCTCGAAAGTGGGCACCTGCATCGATGCTTTCTCTGCACGTTGCCAAGCAAGCTGTTGCAGATGCAGGTCTGAGCAAAGAAGATCTCGTGGACATGGCAGTGATCGTCGGCAGTAGTCGTGGCAATGTCGCGGGATGGGTTTCAGAATGGCCGTCAAGGCGCCCATTCAAGCTCATGGCTGCCAGCAACTCGATGCATGGCGAGTTGGCATCCGCAGTAAGTATCGAGCTAGGTATCCGTGGTCCTTGGCAGGTTATCTCTAGTGGCTGTGCAGCGAGCTTGGATGCCATGGGAATGGCATCGATGATGATTCAACAGGGGATGGTCAAGCGGGCCCTCGTCATTGGTGTGGAATTACCATTGATACCCGAGGTCTTGCAAGCGTATGCAGATACTGGAGTGCTAGCGTCGAGCGTGCTTAATGATCCATACTCATCGGATACGAGTGGCTTGTTTCCTGCAGAGGCCGGAGCGGCTCTGATATTAGAAGCTGTGACAGAGCAAACATCGGAGAAGCTGAAGTCTCAGCCTCAAATGACTGGTTATTGGTGTAATTCAGATGCTGACTCGCCAATCGGTATGCCTGATGATGGCTCTGGCCTGCAGGCATGTCTCGAACAAGCACTTGCAGGATTAAAGGGTGAGCCAGCTGTAGCTGCCATTTGTCCACACGCAAGTGGAACGCTGCTTCATGCTAAAGCGGAACTGGCGGCATTGAAATCTGTAATTTCATGTGATCAGCCAATTTCGCTGCACCCACTCAAGCCATACACAGGACACTCTGTGGGGGCGAATGGAGTGTTGGATTGTGCGATTTTAGCCAGTTATTTGCGAGATCGAGAGCTGCCACCTAATCTTCATGGTATTACTTGCCCTGGCGCGCCCTTTTCGCTCGATGCTGGTTCCTTGCCAGAGGAAGGATCAACTATTTTGAAAATAGCAGTGGGTATGGGCGGTCATAATTCGATCGTCTCGCTACGGTCACCATTAGTATGAACAATGCACATTTATATATCTATCGGTGAACAAAAGCTACGCCTCTTTGAGGGCGAGACAATGTGCTCAGAGTATGCTGTTTCAACGGCTGCCAATGGAGTTGGTTTTGATGAGGGTAGTTATTGCACTCCAACAGGTCGCTTTGAGGTGAGTGAGAAAATTGGAGACGGAGAGCCATTGAAAACGATTTTCAAGTCTCGTAAGCCGGTTGGGGTATGGGATGGGAGTCTCAACGAGGAGGATATGATTTTGTCCCGTATTATTCGCTTGCATGGTTTAGATGCTGAGAATGCGAATAGTATGGAGCGCTACATATATATTCACGGAACAAATCAGGAGGCCATGTTAGGTAAGCCTGTCAGTTGTGGATGTATCCGCATGGGAAATGAGGATGTGGTTGATCTCTATGATCGTATTGATGTCGGAGTGCCCCTGGTAATTGCTTATTGATCGAGTTTTTTGCGGGTATGTTTAAGCAACTGTCTGCAACCATCCTCGAGCATGTCTGCCACTAGCTCGAAGCCATCATCCTCACCATAGTATGGGTCAGGCACCTCGGTAAGTTGATGGTCAGGGTGCTCGCAAAAATTAGTGAACATGAGAACTTTCTCAGCATGCTGAGTTGTGCTGGCTAACGATGTTACTCCAGCATAGTTCTCGGTATCCATGGTGAGGATCAGATCAAAGTTCGAGTAGTCCTCTTTTTTGAATTGCCTGGCTGAGCCAGTAACGGGGATGTCACGCTTTGTTAGCGTATTGCTCATACGCTTGTCGGGTGCTTTGCCGGGGTGGTAATCATGGGTGCCGGCTGAGTCGATATGAATAAAATCCTCGAGCTTGGCCAGCTTCACCTGATGGCGAAAAATATTCTCAGCAGCGGGTGAGCGGCAAATATTTCCAAGGCAAACGAAAAGGACATTGATGGGTTTTTGTGGCATGAATGATGTATATTTTTAGCTGGCAGGACGATTTTTGCTAAGCAGAAGCCAGAGGAAAAATGGTCCGCCCAGGATGGCTGTGACGATACCCACGGGAACCTCTGCTGTTGAGGTGATATTGCGCGCGAGGGTATCGCAAAGAGTGAGGAAACTGGCTCCAAAGAGAATGGAAGCTGGAATAAGGAAGCGATGGTTTGGGCCGATCAGTAGTCGGCAGATGTGTGGTGCCATAATGCCTACGAAGCCGATTGGTCCACAGACAGTAATAATACCGGCCACCATGAGTGAGACTGCAAAAAAGAGAAGCATCTGGGTGCGCGGAACATTCACTCCACGGCTGGCTGCAATATCATCTGTAATAGATAGCAAATTAAGCTCTCGATGCAGGATCGAGACGATAATAATGCCGCTGATAACAAAAGGGGTGAGTTGTAATACAGAGTCTATGCTGGCTCGGCTGAGGTCGCCCATCAGCCAGTGTAAAACTCGAAAAGAGCTGCCCGGGTCACTGAGATATTGAAGTAATAAAATAAGGCTGGAAAAGAAGAAGCTAATGGCAACCCCGCCTAAGAGCATCGTGCTCGGAGATGTCTTCCCAGTAGCACGAGCAATCCCATAAACGAGAACGATCGATATAATAGCACCTGACAATGCTGCCAAGGTGGTGCCTGAAAGACCAAGAAGACTGAAGTGAATACCCGTCACAATGGCAAGGGTGACGCCAAGGGAGGCGCCGCTCGCGACCCCCAGCGTGAAGGGTGTGGCCAGGGGGTTGCGGAATAGAGCCTGGAAGACAACCCCGCCGAGAGAGAGTCCAGCGCCAGCGAGGAGTGAGAGCAGTATACGGGGTAAGCGAATTTGCCAAAAGATGATGGCGTCGACATCATCAGCCATCGGTCTGAGGATGACATTTGGGCTCGTTAGTTGATGTCCAAGCCAAGGTGTTATCAATGCACATGCCAGGGTGAGCCCAAGCATGATCATCACTCGTCTGAATTTGCTGCGATCTGTCATGGCTTGAGCGGCAGATCGGGTGAAGAGTTGGGCAGCACCATGGGTCTGCCTGTCTCGGGGTGCGGGTGCAGTAATAACTCTGTCTCGAAGACCTGCATTAATACCTCTTTTTGCATGAACGTATTCGGTTGGGCGTCGATCACGATCTGGCCGTCTCTCATGCCAATGATGCGATCAAAATTAGCAGATGCCCAATTGAGATCGTGGGTGATTACCATCAGCGTGATTTCTTGGTCTTGGGTGATGTTAGTCAGTAGCTGATGAATGATTTCACGTTGTTTTGGGTCGAGGTGAGCGGTTGGTTCATCAAGAATGAGAATCGGTGTTTGCTGAGCCAATGCGGCTGCGATGTTAACTCTCTGGCGCTCGCCTCCACTCATGGTGGAGAGGCTTTGGTGCTTAAGGTGGCCAATGCCGGTTCGTTCTATTGCGTTTTCTATGGCTTGAGCTCCGTGTTCATCGAGTTGATGGATGCCGGCTCCGCTACCCTGTGCATAACGGCTCATATTGATGAACTCGACTGCTGTGAATGAGATGCGCTCTGCAAGCTGCTGAGGTACGTATGCAATTTGCCGTGCTAGTTCTGCACGACTGGTTTGGGATAAGCTGCATCCGTTGACTTCAATACTGCCGCTATTGGGTTGGGTGAGGCCGAGTAAACACCGTATCAGGGTGGTTTTTCCTGCGCCATTGGCACCCACGATGGCGAGCCGTTCGCCTTTGCTAATGGTGAGGCGGGCATCGTCGAGTAGCTGAGTTGAGCCAATGCGCAGTGTAAGGCCCAATGCCTGAATGATATGTGTGGGGTCGGGTTGCACGTTGGTTTGCACGTTGGTTTACGGATGGATGGCGCGGGCGAACTGCTCGAGAGTCTGGGGGAAACGTGGCCCGGGAATCAAGTGTTGATCCCCATGAATGATGCACACGCGTTGGTTTTTTACTGCCTTTAACTCTGGGTAGCTGTTCCATTGTGAGAGCAGTCGTTGCTTGCCGAGCTTGTTCCAAGTCTCGGTATTAACGAGGTCGATGATGACGTCTGGGTTGAGTTCGATGAGCTTTTCTCGTGAGAGCGTGGGGAATGAGACTGGGCCTTGATAGGCATTGCAGCCACCGATTATCTGAACGAGTTCACGGTGGAATCCGGCATTGCCGGCAATGATGAGCTGAGCAGGATAATCCGCAGTGGTGTCTCGGCTAATACTGATGAGCACGCGGGGCTGATCTGGCATGTTTTGATGCTCTGATATCATCTTGTTCACTGAGGAATCGATGCCAGAGACTATTTGGTTAGTTCTCTCTGGATGACCGAGCTCGTTACCGATGATCTTGATGGATTCGGTAATGCCATCGGTATCGTCATGGCAGATACTGATGGTGTGAATGCCCAGCTGTTTTAATTTCACGGCGAGAGCGGCTTGTTCCCTCAGTAAGATCACGCAGTCAGGATTGAGTGATATTAGCTTTTCATAGTGAAGGTCAACATACCCCCCGATACTGGGCTTCTCTTTTGCCTCAGGTGGGTAGTTAGAGAAACGTGATACGCCGACTAGCTGCGTTTCAAGGCCAAGCAGATAGATGATTTCGACGATGCTCGGAGAAAGGGCGATGATGCGTTGGTAGTGATGATCTTGATTGGTGTTGTGTGCTGGCTCAGCGGGGCCTGAATCTATCCACAAGCGGGCACAGTAGCAGCCGATGAAGCTGAGCACGACTGCTAAGGTCACCAGGATAACTCTGGATGATTCCCGAGGCTGTTTCTGTGCTGGGCTCATGTGCCGATTATTCAGGCAATTGCCGCACAGTCAACAGGTGATGACTATGCGGCTTTGATAAACGATTACATGTTAATGAATGAGATGATCTGTTCATTCATACTTTAGGGAGTTTGTTACCATTCAATGGTTACCCCTCCGAATATGCCAATACCGCGACCTGGGTAGGCACTGCCAAAGCCATTGTAATATTCGTATTTCTTATCGAGAAGATTCTCAACGCGTAGGTTAAGGGATGCGTTGTCGCTGATTCTGTAATTTCCATAGAGATTGAGGATGTAATAGGCTGGCAGGCTATTTCCTCCGTAGCTTCTCTGATCAAGGTAGGATGCGGTTAGTCCCGCTTGGAGACGCTCGGTGATTGCACTGTAGATGTGCAGCCCAGCTGTATTGTCGGGGATGTCAACGAGCGAGCGATCAAGCCATGTGTAGGTGAGTGCTATGTTGAGGTAGTCGTCGAGAAAGCTAGCCTCAGCTGATGCTTCAATCCCGCTGGTCTCTGATACTCCTGGGGTATTGGTGTATTGCGAACCAGTACTGATAATCGCATTTTCTAGTCGATTTGCAAAGTAGGTCACTGCCAGTTTGTATTTGCCGTCACAGAAGCCTTGCTCAATGCCGAGGTCCCACCCCAATGATTCCACGGGATCAAGGTCAGGATTGGCTGCGATACCAAATGCTGGGTTTCCGTTGAGTTCATTTGAATTTGGAATACGGAAGCCGTGACCTAAACTGCTTCTCAAGGTTGTATCAGTTTTCTTGAGGGTGTAGGCACTAGCGAAGCGCCATGTGAAAACGCCATCATTGAAGCCGTTATTGCCGTTATCGCTATAGTCTTCCCAACGAAGTCCACCTGAGGTTGTCCAATGGTCATTTATATTCCATATGTGATTCGCATAAAGACCATGTTGTTTGCGTTCGCGATCATCCTTGCTGTCCAAACTATCTGTGAAGAGGTAGTCTGACTTTTCATAGACGAGACCAGTGATTGTCGTGTGTTGAGTATTCCATTGGATGGTGTTGTCCCAGTATGCACCATATTTTGTGAGAGATTCGTTGTTTGCGTAGGAAATGGTAGGGGGGCTGGTTGGCAGTGAAAATCCGGGAAATCCCGGCGTGGGCGCTCGACTGACAAAGTCAGATTCTTGGTCGAATATGCCAAGGGTTAGCTTACTACTCCAGATGTCATTTGCTTGATATTGGGCAAAAAGAGTACCGAGAGTATAGTTAAAATCAGTATCGTCTGGCCCTGAGTAAAATGAACTTACTTGCGGACCTTCGTAAGTGGAATCTGCACCACGGAGAGTGAGGCCAAGATTGAGTTGATCGCTGATTTTGTAATCAAGACGCAGTGCATAGGAATACATTTCGAATGTATTGTGAGAGAGGTCATTATCTGTCTGCTCATCACCAAGGACAAACGAGTAGGATAAATCGCCCTCAGTGCCTTGTGCCTGAAGTGTGGAGCTCAATGAGCTGAAAGATCCGGCTTCCGTACGTAGGCTTCCGCTGTGGGCACCATCTCCCTTTTTAGAATAGAGCCCGAGCACTCCTCCGATGGAGTCTCCACCATACAGAGCTCCTTGTGGTCCACGAAGAATTTCGACATGAGACAAGCCGCTCAGATTACTTGAGCCAAGAAATTGTTTGCTGAGAACCAAACCGCTATTGGTGTCGCTGATGCGCATGCCGTCGACCACAATATGAGTGTGAGTCGTTCGTAATCCTCTAATATATAGATCAGATGTAGATCCTTTTTGCCCGCCAACAGAGTCAGATGTGAGCCCTGGGACAAACTTAAGCGCCTCATCTAGTTGAAGAATTCCTTGGTCCTCGAGTTCTGATACATCCAGAACGCTGACAGAGCTGCCCACTTGGGAGAGGGGAGTCGCTATTCGATTAGCGATAATCGTGGTATCCGGAAGTTCCTCTGCATTTTGCTCGGCCGAATGGGCGGCTGATGAAGAAAGAAGGCAAAGGGCGATGAGAGATCCTGAAACGCTGTCATTGAGACGGGCGGGCAGGGCCGACTTAGTGGCACTCCTTTGGAGCGCGAATATTTTATTTTTCATGGGTATTGAGTGTTTCCTGTTATACGCAGGAGATCGCTCTAATCCTCATGGCTGGCATTCTGACTGATCATGACTTTTTATCGTCGTGACTCACAGTGGCGTAACCGCTCCAGAATAGTTTTTGTTGAACACAAAAACGTCACTGGATTTCCCATCTATTTCCTGCCCGTCATTGGCGGGCCTCCATGAAGAGATCGCATCAAATGAATGATGTGATGTTTCCTCTTAGCTCTATTGTGCGGTAATAGCAATAGATTAGAAAATATTCTTAGTATGTTGTTGATGGATAAAATAAACTAGGCTATTAGTTTTAATGTTATATTTATCTAACAAATAACATTCTAAATAGATTGATTATGACTGAAAGCGAAAAACAAGAATTAAGAGAGGCTCTTGTCGGGCAACGCAAACATGTATTAGCCGACGTCAACCGGCATGGAGTCAAAACAGGCTTGGGAGCTGGGGCCATCGCTGATGAAACCGAGCGTGCTGATATCATTGCCGAAAATATGGTAGAACATCAGCTTGGTTTTTCCGAAAGCAAGCTGCTTGAAAAAATCGAATATGCCTTAGAGCAACTCGATAACGGAACCTATGGTATTTGTGATGAATGCAAAAAAGAGATCAATATTGAGCGCTTGAAAGCGAAGCCGTCAGTTTCACTGTGTATTGATTGCCAGACGGCTAAAGAGCAGACGGCTTAGCTTGTATTGCCGCGCTGGTCTACTTTTTAGCAGCGGGTTTGTCAGCAGGTTTTGAATCCTCAGCTTTTGGTTTAGCCGCTTTTTTGATCGAGCTTCCTAGGAGAACTTGTGGAGTCGCTTTGTCTTGTAGTTCCTCTTCTAGGCCTTGCTGCGCCTGCTGATGTTTTTCGGTAAGTGATTGCTCCAAAGCCTTGGCGGCAGCCTCGGTAACCTTGGTGTTCCACAGATACACTTTTTTGAGTGAGCTCATTGGCTCGAGATTTTTGATGCCAGCATCAGTGACTGCAGTGCTGTGAAGGTTCAATATCTCGAGTTGATTGAGTTTCTGAAGCTCAGGTAATGCTGAGTCAGAGATGCTGGTTTGGTTGAGCTTTAGTGACTTGAGGCTGGCAAATCCACCCAGGACTAATGCAGAGTCATCGGTAATTGCGGTG
>JBNABE010000088.1:0-8237 GCA_049631945.1 Akkermansiaceae bacterium | reverse complement strand
CGACTGCCGCCTTTATTGCTGAAAATCTTTGCTACCCGGACGGGTCGCCTGTCGAATGCGTGATTGCTGATAGCTGTATCGGTGGAGTAGCTGAAGCTGCTGCCTGTGCCGACAAGTTTAGGAAGGAAAATGTGGGGGTTTCGCTTACGGTAACACCATGCTGGTGCTACGGCTCTGAAACCATGGACATGGATCCGCACACTCCAAAGGCGGTGTGGGGTTTCAATGGTACAGAACGTCCAGGTGCTGTTTATCTTGCTGCTGCACTTGCGGGGCACACGCAGAAGGGGCTGCCAGCATTTGGCATCTATGGTCGTGATGTGATGGAGTCCAGTGACACAAGTATTCCCGACGATGTGGCTCACAAAATTCTTTCATTTTGTCGCGCCGGCATCTCAGTAGCACTTATGCGCGGCAAATCTTACTTGTCGCTGGGTGGCACTTCGATGGGGATTGCTGGTTCCGTGGTTGATCCTGACTTTTTCCAAGACTATCTGGGTATACGAGTTGAGGCTGTCGACATGACGGAGCTAGCCCGCAGATTTGAGCGTGGTATTTACGATCAGGAAGAATACGATAAGGCCTTTGCCTGGGTGAAGAAAAATTGCCCTGAAGGTAAAGATTACAACTCGCCAGAGACGCAGCGTCCGCGCGAGCAGCTTGATCAAGAGTGGGAAACCTCGATCAAAATGGCACTGATTGCACGTGACCTGATGGTGGGTAACGAAAAGCTTGCTGAGATGGGCTTCGGCGAAGAGGCACTGGGCCGCAATGCGATCTGTGGTGGCTTCCAAGGACAGCGTCAATGGACCGACCACTACCCCAATGGCGACTTCATGGAGGCGATTTTGACCACCTCGTTTGACTGGAATGGTAAGCGTGCTCCTTATCAATTTGCCACAGAAAACGATGCGCTTAATGCAGTGACAATGCTCTTTGGAAACTTGCTTACCAACACGGCTCAAATATTTGCTGACCTACGCACCTATTGGTCACCAGACGCGGTAAAACGCGTTTCTGGACACGATCTTGAAGGGGAGGCATCCAATGGCTTGCTTCACCTCATCAACTCCGGCCCTGCTGCGCTCGATGGCACTGGGGAAATGAGCAAGGATGGTAAGCCTGCCATGAAGCCACACTGGGAGATCACTGATGAAGAAGTTCAGGCCTGCTTGGATGCGACCAGCTGGCACCCTTCAATTACCGAATATTTCCCCGGTGGTGGCATGAGCACTCGCTACAAAACCAAGGGTGGTATGCCAGCAACGATTGCTCGCCTCAACCTTGTGAAAGGTCTTGGTCCAGCGCTTCAGATTGCCGAAGGTGTCACGGTTGAGCTTCCCGAGGATGTTCATAACGTGCTTGATGATCGCACTAACCCAAGTTGGCCTACCACATGGTTCTGCCCAACACTCACGGGTAAGGGTGCTTTCCGCGATACCTACAGCGTGATGAACAATTGGGGGGCAAACCACTGTGTGATGAGCTATGGTCTTATCGGTGCAGATTTAATCACTTTGGCTTCCATGCTGCGCATCCCAGTATATATGCACAATGTGAGCGAAGAGCGTGTCTTCCGCCCATCTTCATGGAATGCTCATGGCACAGATGGTCTGGAGGGTGCGGATTTCCGTGCTTGCGAAAATTACGGACCGCTCTATCAGTAAACTTGATCTGTAGCTTACTTGTAACGCAAGGCTCCACATCTTTTCCAACAACAATATTATGTCATTTAATTCTAACTATCCGTCTATTGAAGCTTTAAAAGCCAAGGCTAAAAAGCGCATGCCAGGTTTTGCATACGATTACCTTGATGGTGGCTGTTTCTCAGAGGTTAACCTCCAGCGAAACACGAGCGATATTCGTGATGTTCAGCTCAAGCCATACTATCTTCGTGATTACTCAGGAGCCAGTCAGCAAACCGAACTTTTCGGTAAAACATACGATGCTCCTTTTGGTATCGCACCCGTTGGTCTTCAAGGATTAATGTGGCCGAAGTCTTGCGAGATTCTCGCTGCAGCAGCTAAAGCACACAACATTCCTTTTATTCTCAGTACGGTGGGAACAGCCAGTATTGAGAAAGTTGCTGAGATTACCGAGGGCGATGCGTGGTTTCAGCTATACCATCCTGCGGAAGATGAGCTGCGGGATAAGTTGCTAGAGCGCTCCGCTGCAGCTGGCACAGAAGTTTTGGTGCTTCTTGCTGACACGCCAACGTTTGCCTATCGCCCCAAAGAAATTAAAAATGGTCTCTCGATTCCGCCACGGATGACCCTGCGCAATGTGTTTCAAATGTGCACGCATCCGACTTGGTCGTTTAGTCAGTTATTCGCAGGTGCTCCTGAGTTTCAGACCATGAAGAAATACATCCCCAAAGGTCTCAACATGAAGCACCTTGGCATGTTTATGAATAAGACATTTTCCGGCAGACTTACCGAAGATCGTATTAAGGCAATTCGTGACAAGTGGCAGGGTAAGATTGTCATCAAGGGCATCGTAAACCCTGAAGACTGTGAGAAAGCGATCAGTGCAGGTATTGACGGTATCATTGTCTCTAACCATGGTGGTCGTCAGCTTGACTCAGGCCAATCCACGATCGTCCCACTGGCAAATCTTGTTGCCAGCTATAAGGATCAAATCACTATTATGATGGACTCGGGTATTCGCAGCGGCCCTGATGTGGCAGCGGCCCTAGCGACTGGTGCGGCATTTACCTTCATGGGACGAACTCCCATGTATGGAGTGGGTGCTCTCGGTAAGAATGGTGGTGACCATACTCTTACCATGCTGAAGCGCCAGTTGCAGCAGGTTATGGAGCAAGTGGCTTGTGAGAAGATTCAGGATTTTCCAAATCACTTGGCCTAACCTTTATCGTAAACAATTACAAACGGGTCTCAGTTATCAGCTGAGGTCCGTTTTTTTTGTAGGTTAGTCACCATTTCCTCAAGCATGGCAAGACCGATCGATATTTTTTGAAAGAAGCTTTTGTTGTGATGAACGGTTACGAAATTGGAGTGCTGAGACCATAATTTGTAGAGCTTTTTGTCGAGCTCTGCCGCTTGTTGAATGGATTCGTATCGTGCCGGGTTGCCGCCCTCAATATCGAGGCCTCCGACAGCGGCACTTTCAAAAAAGATAACGCCGTCATAGCGTGCGAGCTCTTGTTGAAGACTGCTGTCTTGCTGCTGAAAAAAAACATCAGGTTGGCCGGGCCAGTATGCAGCGCCATCAATCGTGCCGCGATCGCAAAGGAGGATGCGCTCCGGATATTGCGTGGCTTGTATATCCTCAAGGTTTCTTTGAACGTGATAGATGGCGCGCTGCACTGCTTGCAAGGAATCCGTGTCTTGATGGCGGGGAAAGCCGCCGGTGAACATCATGGTGGCGGCCTCGGGAACAATCACTACCTCCTCACCGATTTCCCGGCGGAAAAGGTCGGCAGCAGTGGTCTTGCCACCTCCTGGACCTCCTGTGAGAACAATACGGCAACGATGGTTGTGATCATCAGGTTGGGGTAGGGTTGATCTATGCATAATTAAATAGGTGCACAGAAGTATAACATAGAGAAGTTCAGACCCGAAGGGAAATGAAATCACGCCTACTTGGCTGTGCTGGCCTAGCTGGCAAATTCAGCGATGGTTTCACAGAGTATTTGCATGTTTTCGGGCTTCGCCGATGGTAGTATACCGTGGCCAAGGTTGAGAACGTGACCGTGGCGACCCTGCATGGACTGGAGCAAGCGACTCGTTTCCTGCCTGACGATTTCAGGAGTTGAGGATAGAATCAGTGGGTCAAGGTTGCCTTGCACGGCTACATTGTCGGGCAGAGCGTCGTAGTAGCTGGGCAGATCAATAGTCCAGTCGATACTCAGGACGCTAGCACCGGTATTGACGAGGGCGTCTCGCTGGTGAGCCATGCCCTTGGCAAAAATGATAATTGGGAAGTCAGCAGGAAGTGCGTCGATGATGCGTTTGATCCACTTCAGAGACATGCCATCGTAGTGAGCTGACGGGCAGAAGGCACCGGCGGAGTCAAAAATCTGTAGTGCGTCTACTCCCGCCTCAATTTCCATCTTGAAGAGGTCGATCACGGCGGAGGTGATTTTATTCATCAGTAACTCAAAGGTTGCCGGCTCGGAGTAGTAAAGTGTTTTGAGGGCGGCGAGATCTTTGAGAGAGCCACCCTCGGTCATGTAAGCCGCAAGCGTCCATGGAGAGCCACCGAAGCCTAGTAAAGTCTTGTCCTCACCGATGGCTTCGCGGGTCATGCGAAGGGCTGCGGGTAGGTAGGCGAGCTTTTCCTCAATGTTGGATGCGTCCAGCGCATTGATTTTATCAACAGAGTCGATGATGTAGTCCATACCAATGCCACCACCTTCACGGAAGTGATAAGGTTGGCCAAGGGCTTCGGGGATAATCAGAATGTCTGAGAAAATAATGGCAGCATCTAAAGGGAAACGTTTAAGGGGTTGGAGGGTGACCTCAGTAGCCAGCTCGGGCGATTTGACCATCTCGGTGAACGAGTATTTCTCTTTGAGAGCTCGGTATTCAGGTAGGTAGCGACCTGCTTGGCGCATGACCCAGACGGGTGTTTGGTCGGTAGGCTCTCTACGGAGAGAAGCAAGAAATCGTTCACGAGACGTCATGACGGTGGTGTGACAGGTTTTTAATCATTTTCCAGCCCATAAGTGTCGTAATTTATGGATTGATTTCACTTGCGAAGCCATATTTGCGGGGTTAATGCGTAATCATGTTTGCCCACAAGCTCCGGTTTATCAGCATCAGCGTGTTTTCCGTTATTTTATGTGCTTCATGTCGCAAAGCAGAGAACGTTGTTGTCAACGAGAGGCGTGATCTGGTAGTTGCCGATCAAGGCAATCATTCCCTCAAAGCTGTGATGCCTCCAGAGTGGCGCCAAGTGCCCAGCACTGAATTCAGAATGTTGAACTACCGCTTTGGCGACAGTGGAGAGGTTTTTGTTGGTCGTAGCCGTGGAGGTCTCTTACCCAACATCAACCGATGGCTTGGCCAGTTTGGTAAACCAGCATTAGAATCTGCTGAAGATCTTCCAAAAGTGCCAATGCTGGGTCAAATGGGTCACTTGGTGAATGCATCGGGAGATTTCGCTGGTGGCATGGGGCGTGCAGCTCGCAAAAATGCGGGTCTAGCGGGTGTGATTGTGGCCATTGGGGATCAACTGATTACTGTCAAAATGATGGGGGGGGCTGAGGACGTTGCCGCAGAGCAGGAAAGGCTGATAAAATTCTGCGAAGCATTACGTATCAGAGACGCCGGTGGAGAATAAACAAATTGAACTAACTATCTAGTGGCTAACGTATCACCATCCCTACCAGTCAGATTGTTCCGTTTTTTCTCGGGTTACGGCCTGGCAGTTACTTGCTTGTTGCTTCTGCTCATACTGACATGGCTTAGTACACTCGAGCAGCCTGCCAAAGGTCTGTATGAAGTGCAAAAGCGTTACTATGATGCCGAGGCTTGGTTTGTGTTACCTGAGTTAGATTGGATGCCGAAAATCAACGGCAAGCCGGTTTCGGTGCCACTTCCAGGTGCTTACCTCGTGAGCGCCGTTTTGTTCGTTAATTTGTTTCTAGGTGGCATTATTCGTATTCGCAAAGGCTGGAGAAATATAGGTGTGGTCATCTCGCATTTCAGTATGGTCAGCTTGCTGATTGCTGGTTTCGTCTCCCATCACTACTCCAAGGAGGGTATAATGGCGGTTTATCAAGGTGATACATCAGACTTCGCGCAGAGCTATACCGAATACACGATCGAGGTAGCTGAGGTCATTGATGGCGAGAAAACAAGGCCTTATGTTCTTCCCACCGAATACCTCAAGTCGCTTGCGGTTGATCAAGCTCGAACATTCCAATTGCCCGAATTAGGCCTCGATGTTGAGGTGTCAGGATGGATGCGCAACTCTGCTCGAGTCAAGGTTGACAAACAAGACGCTGACGAGGGAGTTGATCAAGTTGACGGCTGGGCCCTGCAGTGGTTGGAAACAAACCCCACAGAGGAGCTTAATCTCGCTGGATGTCATGTTGATGTTACCTCGAAAAAGCAGGGAGAGCAGTCAAAGCGTCTCATTCTTCATGGAGGTGACCCAAATGCATGCACGGTCACAATGGATGGTAAGATATACGGGCTTCGCCTAATGCGAGAGATTTGGCCTATGCCTTTCGAAGTGCGTTTGGATAAATCCATCGGTGAGTATTACCCAGGAACTCGTAAGCCAAGCACCTTTCAGAGTGATATCACCCGTATTGCCGATGGTTCGGAGCAAAGTTTTCGCATCAAGATGAATGAGCCCATGCGTTATGGCGGATTCACGCTCTACCAAGCGAGATGGGAAGACAGAGGGGACCGTCCGATGTCGGGATTCGCAATTGTCAAAAACCCATCAGATCAGTGGCCCAAGTATAGCCTCTATATTTCGATATTAGGACTCACGATTCACTTTGGTATGAAGCTCGGAGGATTTGTTGGTAAATCTTCTCAATCCAAATCCAAAACCAAAGCCAAGGATGCAACTTCTGATAAAGCAACGGCATGAGTAAAGAGATAACTAGCAACAAGCGTTCGAAGATAGGACGCTGGGCCGCCTTCATCCTAGTGATGTTATTATTGGGGGGGTATGGTCTTTATACTCTCAGAATGAATGTAAGCTCTGAGAAGCCGAGGGCGATTAAGGGCTACGAACTGTGGCAGTCTGACATCGTTGAGGGTGCGCGTGATATTAGTATTCAGGATGGTGGCCGTATCAAACCTTTCAGCACTTGGTCTGGTTTCACGATGCTCAATCTGCATGGTGCTCGTGGTATGAAGATCGAGGTTGATGGTGAAGTTGCTAAAATAAGCCCTGAGGAATTCATGTTGGATTGTTTATTCCGTCCTGAGCTAGCTCGTGAATTACCCATTTTCCGCATTGATAACTCTGAGG
Source organism: Akkermansiaceae bacterium (assembly GCA_049631945.1). Lineage (GTDB taxonomy): Bacteria > Verrucomicrobiota > Verrucomicrobiia > Verrucomicrobiales > Akkermansiaceae > Oceaniferula. The sequence continues at coordinate 1,280 of JBNABE010000088.1, read as the reverse complement.
TTATTAGCTCCTTGGCAACAGGTGACCTTCCTGAGGAGGTGCAGCGTTTGTCTGGCATAAATAATGCTTCGAAAAATGAAGCGATCAGAGCGGTCGTGAAGGACAAGGATAAGCGTGACCGCTACAGTTATGCTGAGCTCGAACCCATTGCGCCCATCTTATTTGCCAGAGTGCAAAAAATAAGAAAAGATCAGCCAGAAAAAGCGAAAATGACCAGTGAACAGCGCGATGCTGTCGACCTTGGGGAGAAACTCTGGATGTTCACGGGGTTGATTTATCACATGGATTTTGCTCGTGCTGATATCGAGATACAAGAGGGCACGCCTGCCATGGATAGGGACCGAATGCGCCGAATGAGCTACTGGGTCAGATCGTTTCCTTTGCTCCGCAAAGCGGTGCTTGAGATGAAACCCCAGGGTGAACAATTACCAGCAGGTATTATGAGTTTGTTCAGTGATCTTGAACGAAGAATGATACGTGCCTCTGAGGATATTCGCTTGTTGCCACCGTATACCGATAACTCCGAGGAGTGGCTCCCCGTGGGCAAGCGTATTGAGTCTGTGTTGACCGGTAAGCGAGCTCATGCAGACGCTCTGGTTTCCGATATGGAAATGATGGAGGAGATGTGTATTGCTCTCAGGGATGAGGGTCAGGCTGCTTTTGGCAAGCATTTGAATACATGGAAAAAGTCTGTGCATGATCGCATGAATGCGAAAAACGTGAAGCAGCTTGGATCTGAGGTTACCTATGGCAAGTGGAACTATTTTTACCGCGCGCTGGTTATCTTTATCATAGGATTTGTTTTTGTTATGATCAGTTGGTTGGCACCACGAAGTCGTGGAGGGAGGCTATGTACAATGATCGCAGCTTTGCTAGCTTTGTTGTCACTGGCTCTCATGATCGCCGGTATCACGCATCGCTCTATTATCATGGAACGCTCACCGATTGGTAATTTATATGATACGATTCTCTTTATTGGAGCCACGGGTGTGCTTGTTCTATTGCTCGTGGAACTACTCACGAAGCGAGCTGTGGCCCTCGGGCTTGCGGTATTTATGGGAATGGCTTGTATGTTTTTGGCCCGCCGTTACGAGATTGGAGATGCTAAAGACCATATGGATCCCTTGGTGGCGGTTCTCAAATCAAACTTTTGGCTGTCAACGCACGTAGTCACTATCACTATTGGTTATATGGGTGGGCTAGCGGCGGCGGGGCTTTCTACTATCTATCTGTTTGCCCGAGTGCTGGGCATTGATGAGGGAGATAAGAATTTCCGCCGT
>JBNABE010000087.1:0-8290 GCA_049631945.1 Akkermansiaceae bacterium | reverse complement strand
CAGGGAATATGATTTGCTTTCGACCGGCTGCCTACTTGTTGTGTTTTTTGTTATGTTTTGCCGCATCAAGTCGTGCTGACAAAAAGTGGGTGAATAACTCAATTGCGTATTATCTGGACTCTCGCGATTACAACACCTTGTCAGTTAACACATCTGCAAGTTTGCCTTTAGATTTTAAATTGTGGGGGTTCACAGATTTCCACGGCGATCAGAATGAGGGAAGTAGATACGAACTAGAGAGATTCTTTATGGAGTATAGGCTTTTGCACGAAATTCCAGAGGAGTGGATTTTTGGACTAAGGGGAGTAGGGCTACTGACCGAGTTCAATAATTTTAATGGTTCTGATAATGATCTTTTTCGCTTTGGTCCCTATGTGTCTCGCAAAATAGATCTGCCATGGGGAAAGGTTGCGAAGTTTCAATTAAGAATCTACCCCTATGAGACCGAGAGCGATAATCAGCAACTCAGTCTTAGTTACTTCATTCCTTTTTCAGAGAAGTTGTCGCTTTCAGGATTTGCAGACATCAACTTCATAGATGGGGGCTCTGATCGGTGGGTGATTGAGCCTCAACTCAATTACAAGCTCAACGACAGCATGAATCTTTTGCTGGAATATCGATACAACGGTTTTGAATCTTCAAACCCGAATTTAAAAGGAAGCGGAGTTGCGCTTGGGATGAGTATTGAATTTTAGATTTTTCTATGAACGACCGAACCAATGAAGATACACGACCTCGTAGTTTGTATCATTGGGTTTTTCTGACACTCTTACTCTGTCTGCTAGGGGTTGTTGGTAACCACCTACACATACCCTTATTTTTCGGGGTGGACTTTATATTTGGCTCGGTGGCAGCTCTTTGTGCTTTGGCATATCTCGGGCCGGTTGCCGCACTTTTGGTAGCTTTATCCGCTGGTGCGTACACGTGCTACTTGTGGGGGCATCCATATGCTGCGATTGTTTTTGTTGCCGAAGTTGTGTTTGTTTATTTTGCGCGTAGACGTGTCAAACACCTCGCCTTGGCCGATGGTGTTTTTTGGGTGCTTGTTGGTATACCTCTCGTGATCTTGCTTTATCGAGGAATGTTAGAATTACCCTTGATGGTTAGCATCATGATAGCGCTCAAGCAGACGGTTAATGGTGTATTGAATGCGGCTCTTGCAGCATCTGTGCTTATTATTGGTTGCCGAGTTGTGCGCGCTTCACCCGGAGTTTCCCTTGCAGGGATGCTCTTTAATTGTCTATTGGTATCTATTTTGGTGCCTGGCATCATACTCATCGCGATGGAGACAAGACGCTCCAAGGTCGATTCTGAGAGAGCTATCGCGGACTCAATTGGCTTGGTAGCAAAATTTGTTGATTATGCGGCCAAGCAACTAGCAGATGATAATTCCTTGGCGACAGAGCCGGTATCAAAGCTGAAGCAGTTAGATCTTGTTGGGTATTTAGGTATGAATGATATGCTCGGAATGGCACTCATTGGCTATGATGGGCGCGTTCTTGCAAAGGTGGGCGAGGTTCACACTACTGGTGAGGGTCAGCGCATACAAACTTCTGACGGAGTAGACGTCTGGCTACCCCCCCGTAACGGAATGCCATTAATGGTCTGGTGGAATAAGGCGTGCTACATTCATAAGAAAAAGCTGCATGGCAGTGGGATTGTGACCTCGATTGTCGTCGAGCACAGTGCTGCACCAGTGGTAGCCAATTTGCATCAGCGTAACCTTAGAGCCTTTATGATTCTTTTTGCACTGACGGCATTTGCCATTATCGTAGCTATACTGGTTAGTAAGGAATTTGCTACACCACTGCGACTGCTCGGTGACGTGAGTCGCAGACTTGCCAACGATATTGAAAAGGGGAAAGACATTGATGTCCCTCATAGTGATTTTCAAGAGATTAAGACTCTTGCCATCTCATTTGACAAGATGGCTAGTTCGCTGAGTGAAAACTTTCAGATCGTAAGAGATCGAACCAACCAGTTGGAAAAACTTTCAAGTCAGCTAGCCAAATTCCTGTCCCCCCAGATTTACCAGTCCATTTTCAGTGGTAAACAACAAGCTGAGATCAAAACGGAGCGCAAGAAACTGACAGTCTGCTTCACTGACTTGACTGGTTTTACCGATATTTCAACGGACATGCAGCCCGAGGATCTGACTTATCTGCTAAATTCTTACTTCTCTGAGATGTCAGATATTGCGATCAGGCACGGTGCGACCATTGACAAGTTTATCGGTGACGCAATGGTGATCTTTTTTGGTGATCCGGAAACCGAGGGGGTCTCCGGGGATGCCCGTGCGTGTGTGCGCATGGCCATGGAAATGCAGACAAAGATGCAGTATTTGGCTGAAAAATGGCGATCAGAAGGCATGGAGAATGCCTTGCAAATAAGAATTGGTATTAATACCGGCTTCTGCAATGTGGGCAACTTTGGCTCAGATCAGCGTATGGACTACACCATTATTGGGGCAGAGGTGAACTTGGCTGCACGCCTCGAGGCTCTGGCCAAGCCCGGAAGTATATTGATGTCTGGCGAAACCTATCACCTCGTTGAGGATTTTGTCGATGCCGAGGAAGTTAGAGTTTCAAACATCAAAGGGATTAAGCGCGAGGTTAGAGGTTTTGCCATCAAGGATTTTGAGAAGATGGAAGCTGGTGAGCAGCGCTGTTATCGTCATGAGGACAGCGGTCTGCTGGTTTATGTGAATCCTGACGAACTGAGCGATGACAAAAAAGAGATTGCCAAAAAGCATCTCCGAGATGCTTTGAGTAAGTTGGAGCATGATAGAAACTCAAGTGAAGAGGGCTAGAAAATACCGATCTAAGATCGCATGTAGTGGCTAGCTGCTCTGCTTGGCATCGGTGGATTAGCTGTGCTGTTACGCCGCAGGAGGTAGTAAGTGGAGATTAGGTTCTCCGGACGATGGCAATACGCTAAGATTAATCGTTGCGGCCGGGAGGCTTACGCAGTATTTTCTTCTCAGCGTGCTTGGATTTGTCATCAAGCATGCGGTTTTTCGCTCGGCGTGAGCGGCGGCGTTTCTGGCGGCGGATTTTTTCAATCGCCTGCTGACGAGAGGATTTTTTACCATCGCGAATTTCCTCGAGCCGTTCGCAGAGTTCGCGGCGTGCGAGGAAGCGGTTGAGGTCGCGGGAGCGTTGCTGTTGACATTTCACCTCAATGCCGGTGGGGGTGTGCTTAAGGTAGACGCAGGAGGCGGTTTTATTGATCTTTTGGCCACCGCTACCGCCACCGTGGATGAACTTCTCAATGAGGGTGTCCTCAGTGACACCAAGCTTTTTCATCCGTGCTTCCAAGGCGGCGATTTTGTCAGGGGAAGGCATGGGAAATGGATAGGTCGAGGAATGAAGAATTCAGATGCTTGTCATATATGCTTTGACGGAGCGGGTGATTTCCTCGGCGACCTTGGCGTGGGGGGTGGCGAAGGGGGGGACGAACCAAGGATAGGAGCCGATGAGGTCGGTAATGACGGCGACTTCGCCATCGCAGGTCTGTTGGCCCGATTTTGGTTTGCAGCCGATACCGATGGTCGGGATCTCGAGCTTTGCGGTGATTTGCTCTGCGAGATCGGGTACGATGCTTTCCAGCACGATGGCGAAACAGCCGGCTTGCTGTAGAGCGAGGGCTCCTTCCATAATGGCGCAGGATTCCTCTTCGGTTTTGCCTTTCTTTTTGTAGCCGCCTTCCTCGAGCACTCTCTGGGGTAGCATGCCATGGTGACCGATGACAGGGATGCCGGACTCGATGATGGCTCGTATTTTTTCCACCTGCCGAATACCGCCTTCCAGTTTAACGGCATCTGCTCCAGCTTTGATGAGAGCTTGGGCACTGACAAGTGCCTGCTCAGGGGTATCGTAGCTGCGAATAGGTAAGTCGCCAACAACGAGTGCATTCCTAACTCCACGCGCTACAGCCGCGGTGTGATGAGTCATCATGTTCAGAGTTACATGTGTTGTGTCAGGAAAGCCCAAAACAACCATGCCAAGAGAGTCGCCCACGAGGATCATGTCGACACCGGCTTCGTCTACAAGCCTCGCTGTGGGGTAGTCATAAGCGGTAAGAACAGAGATCCGCTGCTTGCCGTTTTTCCTATTGCCAATGGCTCTGGCTTTGTCGTGGGCATTCATGGACTCGTGGCTAGACTAGCTGACTTAATTTGGCGAATTACCAGTTTCTTGTTACTAGCCTAAGCGGAGGCTCATCAGAGTCAAGGTGTTGCAGATGGTCTGCAATGGTTTTACTCTGGCTATTACAATCGTCATGGAGAACGAGTTCGGCACGAATGTCAGCAAGGGGTTGTAAAACAAATCGCCTGCTGGTTATCTCAGGATGTGGGATTGTCAGATCTTTGTGTTGATATGATTCGGAGCCAAAGTAGAGAATATCTATGTCGATGACTCGAGGTGCATTCTTCTGGTATACAGCGTCCCGCCCTAGTCGACGCTCGATGGCTTGCGTGTTTACAAGCAGCTCATCGGGCGAGCTGTTGTAGCCGATCTCTACAACTGTGTTTAAAAATACCGGCGAGCCTTCTGGGCAGTTGAGGGGCTCAGATTGGTAGACCGCTGCTTGTATGATATTCTCGAGCGGAGGCATCAGGCCAGCCAGTAAGTCGCGAGCAGCTACAAGGTTCGTTAAGCAGTCACCCTCAGGAGAGGGTAGGTTGGAGCCAAGGGCGATGCCGACACGAGTGGCCACGGAGCTTTCCATTAAGTATTACTTGAGCCCTAATACATCTTGCATGTCGTAAAGGCCTGCTGGCTTATCCTGCAACCAAATAGCGGCTTGAACGGCACCTGAAGCAAAAGTCATGCGGCTTGATGCCTTGTGGGTAAGTTCGATGCGTTCGCCGTCAGCTGCGAACATGACTGTATGGTCTCCGACCACATCACCTCCACGAAGAGTATGCATGCCAATTTCACGGCTTGGTCGTGCTCCAATGTTGCCAACCCTGCCGTGTGTGACGTCATCCTCGTAGGTTGTATTGGTCTCTTCATTAAGAATTTCGAGTAGTCGGCGCGCGGTGCCAGAGGGGGCGTCTATTTTGTGGCGGTGGTGCATTTCGGTAACTTCGATGTCGAACTGCTCATTGCCTAATACTTGAGCTGCTTTGCGGGTAAGCCAGAATAAGGTGTTCACACCGATTGAAAAGTTGGGAGCAAAAACAATAGGTAGCTTTTTAGCGGCTTTAATAATGAAGTCTCTTTCCTCGTCACTATGACCAGTAGTGCCGATGACCAAAGGGGTGTTGGATTTAAGCGCAGTCTCAACGACTTCTTGAGTGAAGTGATGTGCGGTGAAATCAATGGCGACATCAACGCCATTAAAGCTTGAGTCCAGATCTTGGCCAATATCGTGAGTCGATGTAACCTCGGATCCAATGTTGTCTTTTCCGGCTTGGATGAGGGTCTCTCCCATGCGGCCACTGGCGCCAGTTATTAATAACTTAGTCATGATTCGATGATGTTAGATGAGGCCGTAGCTGGCTAAGGTGTCACGTAGGATGGCCTGGTTTTCAGATGATAAATTGACAAGAGGGAGTCTTAGCTCATCGGAGCAGTGTCCTTGCATGGCTACCGCAGATTTGATGGGAACGGGATTGGTATCGATGGACATGAGGGTTGAAAACAGGGGCTCATACTGAGCCTGTGTATCTTCGGCGTCTTCGATACGACCTTCAGCCATATCGCGAACGAGGCCGGACATGATGTCGGGAATGAGATTAGTAGCAACTGAAACAAGGCCAACAGCACCTCGCTTCATAAATTCAATAGTCAACGGGTCGTCACCAGAAAGAATTTGAAAGTCATCAGACAATGCAGCTTTGATTTGAGTAACACGCTCGGGGTCGCCTCCGGCTTCTTTGTTAGCGATGATGGTGGGGCAGTCAGCAGCTAATCTGGCAATGGTGTCTACGGCAATCTCTATGACGGAGCGACCAGGAATACTGTAAAGCATGATCGGTAGGTCCGAGCATTGGGCGATAGCTTTGTAGTGTTGGTAGAGGCCTTCCTGGGATGGCTTGTTGTAGTAGGGACATACTTGAAGTGTAGCGTCGACGCCAAGCTTTGCTGCCTCGGTAGTCAGATGTATGGCTTCAGATGTCGCGTTGGCTCCTGTGCCAGCGATGACTTTGATACGGCCAGCGGCATATTCAACGGCCAGCTCGATCACGCGTAGGTGTTCTTTGCGGCCGAGGGTGGGGGATTCTCCAGTGGTGCCACAGGGGACAATGCCGTCGACGCCGCCTTCAATCTGTCGCTCGATGAGCGCGCGAAAGGCTTCAGTATCAACTTCTCCATTACGAAATGGTGTGATGAGTGCTGTATGGGTTCCTTGAAACATAATTAGAATGGAATTGGATAGAGTTTAAATGGTGATTTCACCTTGAAAGACAAAGTCGGCAGGACCAGTAAGTGTTACGTCTGTGAAGCTTTGATTTGGGCCTGGAATAAATCCAATCTCCAAGGTTTCTCCTCCCTCAACATCAACATTGATGGGGGACGGGGCGCCACTTAGGAGATGGTGAATAAGTGCGCAAGCAGTCATGCCGGTTCCGCATGCCAAGGTTTCACCCTCGACGCCTCGCTCGTAGGTGCGAATAGCAATGTGTTGTTTATCGATAATGCTGGCAAAATTGGCATTTGTTCCGTTAGGTGTAAAATGCTCATGATAACGAATGGCTGCCCCGTGACCCAAAACATTGAAGTTATCCAGGTTATCGGTGAAGGTAACAGTATGAGGAACCCCAGTGTTGATGATGTGAACATCAGCATCAAGCCCATCGACTGGTACATCTGCATGAAGTTCCAGGTCAAAGGGGTCTGACATTGCAATGCGCACATTGTCCCCGATGATATCAGCACTCAATGTGCCAGCAATGGTTTCGAATGTTACGTGATCTGTGTTTTCACCAAGCAGCATAGCTGTGTATTTGCCAAAACAGCGAGCTCCGTTGCCACACATCTCAGCCTCTCCGCCGTCTGCGTTGTAGTAGCGAAATCTGAAGTCTGCTCCTGCTTCAGCGGGTTCAACCGCGAGCAGGCCGTCAGCTCCAATGCCTCGTTGGCGGTCACAGAGCCGAGCGATTTGGTCACGATTGAGATTTGTGCTGAGCAACCGGTTGTCAATGACAACAAAGTCATTACCCGCGCCATTCATTTTATGAAAGGGTAAGTTCATGATGCTTTTTTGTTTTTAGTGGCGGCGATGAGCGGTGCTGTAAAGTCGCGGACAATGTCTGTGAGGTTGGCTGCGGCAGTATTGTTAGCTACTTGATTGACGATAGCTGAGCCTACAACGACTCCGTCTGAGGCAGAGGCAACGTCAGCCGCTTGCTCTGGAGAGCTTATTCCAAAACCGACACATACGGGGGTGTCAGTATATGCTTTTATTGAAGAGACTAGCTTGCCAATTCCCGCAGACGGCGCCTCTTGAGCCCCAGTAACCCCCATTCTTGAAACGGCGTAAATGAAGCCCTCGGACTGAGCTGCCAGCATTTGCTTGCGCTCCGAGGGCGTAGATGGTGACACAAGTGTGATGTGCTTTAGTCCAGCGGAACTGGTAAGCTCCTTGTTGTTGGCGATTTCATCGGGTGGAAGATCCAATAGTAAGATACCATCGGCTCCGGCGGTAGCAGCATCTTTGTGGAACTGCTCGTATCCATAGGCGTAAACAGGGTTGAGGTAGGTGAACAGAACAATAGCGGTATCATGTGTGGTTCGAAATTCCTTGATCAGCTTCATCAGCTTGTGAACAGACATGCCAGCTTTCAATGCTCGTTCAGCGGCAAGCTGATTAACAACCCCGTCGGCTTGAGGGTCAGAGAAGGGAACGCCGAGTTCGATGATGTCAGCTCCTGCATCGGCTAAAGCTCGGATGATGTTAAGCGAACCCTTGTAATCCGGATCACCAGCACACACATAAGCTACGAATGCAGCCTCATTGTTCTCTCGAAGTTTCTGAAATGTGGTATCTATTCTGTTATTCATGGATATGGCCGCTCGAAGGACAGCAGTGGGATAAGCTGATTTGATGAAAAAGAAAACACTGAATCATAGAATAAGTTCATGATTTTCGATTCTTTTGCAAAGATGACTGCATTGAATGCAGGCAAAGGTCTTTTTCGGTAGCAAAATAAGATAAAAAATATCATCGCGAAGCCCCGTGAACGCCAACTTTTTTAAAAAACAACGTGAAAAGAATTTTGTTTTTGCAACTTTTTAATAAACCCCCTACCATTTTTCGCGATTTCTGACATAAAACGTAA
>JBNABE010000086.1:0-8303 GCA_049631945.1 Akkermansiaceae bacterium | reverse complement strand
TGATTCAAAGTTCCGCACATTTGAAGAAGGATCCGTTGTCAACGGAACTATTATCGCAATTAAGCCCCAAGTCGTCCTAGTGGACATCGGATACAAGTCCGAGGGTGCTATCCCAGCCTCAGAATTTGAAGACGAGGAAATCGAAGAGGGTGACGAAGTAGAAGTGCTTCTCGTCAAACTCGAAAACGATGAAGGTATGGTTGTTCTCTCTAAAGAGAAAGCTGCCCACCGTAAGAACTGGGAGAAAATCGTCGCTGTTTACCATGAAGGTGGACTCGTCAAGGGCAAGATCAAGAGTGCTGTCAAAGGTGGTCTCATGGTCAACGTTGGAGTCGAAGCCTTCCTTCCTGGCTCACAAGTCGACATCATTCCGCCGAAAGATCTCAATGAGTATCTCGGCAAGGTTTACGAATTTAAAATTGTCAAAGTGAACGATGAGCGCAAGAACATTGTTCTTTCTCGCCGTGAGGTGATTGAAAGTGAGCGTGCAGAGCAACGCCAAGAATTCCTCCAAAGCGTCAAGGTTGGCGACAAGGTTGAAGGTCAGGTTAAAAATATCACCGACTTCGGTGCCTTTGTTGACCTTCAAGGTATGGACGGATTACTTCACGTAACCGACATGAGTTGGGGACGTATAAGCCACCCATCCGCGCTACTCCACATCGGTCAAATGCTTGAGGTGCTTATCCTTGACGTTGATCGTGACAAAGAGCGTGTATCTCTTGGTCTCAAGCAAATGGAGGACAATCCATGGGAAGACATTGAGGCACGTTACCCAATCGGCACAGAGGTCACAGGTAAAGTCACCAAGCTTCTTCCATACGGCGCATTCATCGAAATGGAGAGTGGTGTCGAAGGTCTTGTGCACGTATCTGAGCTTTCTTGGGTCAAGCGCATCAACCGCCCAAGTGATGTTTTGGAACTCGATCAGGAAATCAAAGCTGTTGTCCTCGGTATCAGTATCGAAGAGCAGAAGATCTCTCTTGGAGTTCGCCAGCTTGAGTCAAACCCATGGGATGAGCTTGAGGCTAAGTATCCAATCGGTGCTACGGTCAAAGGCGAGGTGCGTAACCTCACACCATACGGAGCCTTCCTCGGAATGGAAGAGGGTATTGATGGTATGATTCACGTGTCCGACCTATCATGGACTCGCAAGATCAACCACCCATCTGAAGTCATCAAGAAAGGTGATGAGGTTGAGGCAATCGTCCTCAGCATTGATAAGGAAAACCAGCGTGTATCACTCGGAGTCAAGCAGCTTGACGGTGACCCATGGGCTGAGATTTCAGACAGCTTCAAGGTTGGTGATCTGGTCAAAGGATCAGTCGCTAAGATTGCTAGCTTCGGCGCCTTTGTTAACCTCGAGAACGACATCGACGGACTCATCCACATATCACAACTCAGTGAAGACCACGTGGAGAAGGTCAAGGATGTCATCAAGGTGGGTGACGAAATCGAAGCTCGTGTTATCAAGGTAGACAAAGTTGAGCGCCGTATTGGCCTCTCCATTAAGGCTGTTAGCTACGATCCAGAGCAGCTTGAAAAAGAGTCTGCCAGCTTTGAAACACTTCGTCCATCCGGTGACCTTGTCGGTCTTGAACAGGCATTCAACTTGGCATCTTCCGGTTCCTCGGAGGAGTGGAGCCCAAGTGCCGAAGACGATAAGGAGTAAGCTTAAAGCTAACACTGAATATTCAACAAACACGCCGTCGGGGGATTCCTCCGACGGCGTTTTTTTGTGCTAATAAGTCATGATAGCCCTAGCTGGATTGCACAGTGATTTAGCTGTGATGCCCAAACTCGAACTAAGTAGATGATAATGTTGCGCATGATATGCATGATGTTGTCAATATATGCATAGTTAGAAGTTAGTATGCTGAGTAGTGTAGTTACATGAAAAAATCAGCAGTTGATAAAAGAGTGGAAAATAGCATGCCAGAACTCAATCATCCATGGTTAGTTGCGGTGTGGCCTGGTATGGGAAATGTGGCCGCAAGTGCGGGTTATTACCTAATGGCTAAGTTAGGAATGCACCAGTTAGCTGAGTTTACAGCTCGGGAGCTATTCGATGTCGATCATGTTGAGGTGGAGGGGGGGCTGATCAAGCCTGCTCGGCTTCCACGCAGCCGCTTCTTTGTCTGGCAGGATCCGCAAAAAAACCATGATGTTGTTGTCTTCATTGGAGAGGCTCAGCCGCCCACTGGTAGATATCGCTTTTGCCTCAAGCTTATTGATTTTGCCCTAGAGCTTGGGGTAGAGCGGGTGCTGACCTTTGCCGCAATGGCGACCGATATGCACCCAGAATCGGAAGCACGAGTTTTTGGCGCTGCTACCGATGAGTGTGGGCTCGAAGATTTGCAGCGTTTGGAGCTGGTTACACTCGAGAGAGGCAAGATAAGTGGACTTAACGGCTTGTTGCTTGGTTTGGCTGCAGAACACCATTTGCCCGGTGTATGCTTGCTTGGTGAGATGCCACACATTTTTTTCCATTTGCCATTTCCTAAAGCATCGCTCGCAGTGCTTGAGGCGTTTGCTACGATGGCACGCATAGATCTTGATTATACTGAACTTGCAGCACAAGCAAAGGATCTTGAGCAACAACTCGGTAGTATGTTGGCCCAGATCGAAAAGTCTATCGTGCTACAACGAGACGAACAAGTAGAAGCCAAAGAGGAGTGGGTTATGGAGTCAGCGAAGGATCCGAAGTCAGAGCTTTCCTCAGGTCTAAGCCCTGATGATTTAAGGCGAGTAGAAGACTTATTCGAGCAGGCTGGCAAAGACCGCACGAAAGCATACGAATTAAAGGCAGAGCTCGACCGGCTCAAAGTCTTCTCGGAGTATGAGGACCGTTTCCTCGATCTGTTTCAAGATCCTGATTGAATCTGGAGGGGTCAAGGTTTACGCAGTGTTCAAGCTATGAGTGGTAGATGAAATGACTCTTGAGATTCTAACGATGTTGCTTGTGCTGGTGTGCGCAGTCGTTCTTTTTAGCGGTGAATGGTTACGTATTGATGTTGTTGTCTTATTGATTCTTTCGGCGCTGACTATATCGGGAATTTTGACTCCGGAGGAGACCTTCTCAGGTTTTTCAAGTGAGCTAATTATTGTTTTAGCATCAATTTTTGTCATTAGCGGGGCATTGGCAAGATCGGGATTGATGCAGACCCTTGGTCAACTTATTCATACGATGTCTAAGGACAGGAAGGGGTTTCTTGCTCCCTTGCTAGCTTTAATGGGGGTGAGTGCAGCAGTATCTGCTGTCATCAGTAATACCAGTGCCACGGCAATTCTCATGCCAGTGGCTAAAGACGTCGCTAAGCGTCGCGAGATTAGTGTCAGTCGTTTTCTGATGCCGCTTGCTTTTGCTAGCATTCTTGGGGGGACCTGCACCCTAGTTGGTACATCGACTAATCTTGCTGGTGGTAGCTTGGTGGTGAGCTTAGGGTTGGAGCCTCTGGCGTTCTTTGAGTTTGCAAAAGCAGGTTTGATTCTAGCGTTACTGGGGATGCTTTATCTGGCTATTATAGGTCCTTACTTGGTGCCTGTGAGATGTTCTGCGAAGCTTACCAAGGAATATGGAATCCAAGCCTATCTATCGGAGCTGAGCATACCCACGGGCTCGTCTGTTGTAGGCAAACAAATTTGTGAGGTAAATCAACTGGGCCAGGATGTGCGAGCCTTGGTTATTGTTAGGAAGGGGGTGCGTATTTTCGTCACGCCGCATCAGAAGATTCAGGCAAACGATACGATCATTGTTAAGGCTCCTCGAGAGGCTTTGCTGGGGCTATTTGAAGATCGGAAGGATTTTCTTCTCGAGGCAGAGCGGACGCTTGATGAGAACGAGCTGGTTCCTAGTGATGCTGTGTTGGCAGAATCAGTGCTCATGCCGCATTCAAAAATTCTTGGAAAAACTCTCAAGCAGCTTTTCTTTTTTCAACGATTTGGAGTGGCTGTATTAGCTATTTCGCGGCGTGGACAGGTTCATCCTGTTCGTATTGATAGAATGAAATTACAAGCAGGGGATGTGTTACTTTTGCAAGGTCCTGAATCAAACATGGATGAGTTGAGGCGCAATCCGGATCTTTGGGGTTTGAGTAATCTTGAAAGTGCTCTGAGTAAACGGAGGGGCTTTCTGGTGCTTGGAGGGTTGATTTTAGCGGTGATTTTTGGCGTTAGCGGAATAGTACCGCTGTCGGTCTCCTTTCTTCTTGCAGGGCTGTCGATGGTGCTGACGAAGAGCATCACGATGGAGGAGGCTTATGGACTTATCGATTGGAGATTGTTGGTTTTAATTGGGGGTATGACGAGTGTTGGCCTGGCAATGCAAAAAACGGGAACGGCCGAATATCTTGCAGAGCTTTTGATTGATGTAACGACACCTTATGGTGTTTATGCAACCATGGCAGTCCTTGCGTTGATTACCATTGGTTTGACCCAGCCGATGTCAAATGCTGCTGCCGCCATGGTGGTTATTCCCATTGCTGTTTCGGCGGCAGGCGCGTTGGGAGTAGACCCTAGAAGCCTAGCTATCTTAGTAATACTATCAGCTTCACTGTCGTTCATTACGCCGTTTGAGCCTGCAAGTTTGTTGGTCTATGGAGCTGGGCACTATCGGTTTGTTGATTTTGTTCGTGTTGGTTTGCCTATGACGATTATGCTAGTTTTTGTATTGGTTGTCATCGTGCCCTTGATCTGGCCACTTAGGTAAAAGTGCTGACGAAGAAGGCGAGGGGAAGTAATCTCCTGCTGATATCCTACCAATCAAACATTACGCCGCCGGAGCATTTGCTCTGGCGGGTGTGTTTTTGTCAATGCCGCTGGTCATCCTCGGCCATTCAATGCAGATCTTGGCATGTGTGCTGGTCTTGCAGGTATTGATTGAAAGGACTGAAACGATAATGCTGGAAATAGAGAAATACTCAGATATACGAAAGGTTCTCAATGTAATCGTCCCGATTAATGTTGTTCTTTGGGTGGGGGCAGCGGCTCTCACTGGTGATAAATTCGAGCACCTTTTTCCAACGTTATCGTTGATTCCCGGAGCTGTAATTTGCGGGTTTATATTGCGGGCGCAAACCTTGCTGAAGTGTGTCTTGGTAACAGTTGGAAGCGCTTTGGTTGCGAATATTATTTGGATTATTTATGATATTACATTCATTGATAAGACTTCCCATAACATGTTGCCTTTTGAGTTGATCGCTACAGCAATATTTTCATTTGTTGTTGGCGTTCTGGGTGTGGGTCTGGGGAGACTGAGAAGGTCGTCTAGCTATACACGAGACAAGAAAAAGGGAGGGGGCAGTTTGTTCCGTGCTGTTAGGAGTCAGCTCTTGGTCCCTCTGTATGTATCAGCCTCTCTGATCATGGCATTGCATGTGTCAATCTATTATGACATCGAAAAATACTGGGTCGCTGAAGACGAGCTTTGGAAACTGAGTGGTGATACCATCGCACCAAGCAGCTTTGAGGAAGTTGTCACCCGCCAGCTGTCTGATGAACTCGATGTATTGCTCAAGCAGATAGAGACCGATATCTCTTTTGATCCTGTGACCAAGTGAGATGGGCTAGTTCGAAGCACCGCATTACAACTTCGTGAACCCTGCTACGCGAGCGGCATGATGCCGCGTTTGGTAAGGCGGACGGTGACGGGGTTGCCTTTTTTTTCGGGTGTCCAGCCGTTGTCACGGCCGTATTCGATAATGTCCTCGACCATGTCGGGCCGGAACACGCGCGGGCACTGCGCAATGATCATCTGGCCGTCGGGGAATTCATTAAGCTCAATTTTGACTTCGACACCACGTTCCGTGCTGCGTTTGGCCCAGCGGTACTGGAGGTCGTAGAAACAAATCACTTCGCTTTTCTTGAGGGGGAGAGCCATGTGCATGAGTCTAGTGGCTCTTGATGAAATACCAAATCTGAAATTCTCATTTTATCATGACTCTGATTGAATGCGACTGCCATGGCACACACAGCATATGAAAAAACAGCGCAGATCGTGGCAGCTCAGCTACGTGAGGCGGTTATTGATCATGAAGCCTTCGAAACAGAGCTGCGACCTTGTGAGCTGGATCGCTGCCGGGCGACCTGCTGCCATGATGGGGTGTATTTATCCCAGGAGGAGGCGGAGAGGTTACGGCAGATGGTTGCCGACCATGGCGAGCGATTGGCAGCTTACGGCCTGAGTCTTCCAGATGAGCCAGTGGAGGTAAGCCGTGGGGGTGAGACGATGAAGACGGCAACCCGTGAGGCCGAAGAGGGTGAGCTGGCTGAGGACTATCCGGCACATTTCCCGAAGACACGCTGTGTTTTTCTGGATCGGCAGGGGAGATGTGGCATTCAGAGATTATCCATGGAGCAGGGGCGTGGCGATTGGTTTGATAAGCCGTTGACGTGCTGGATTCACCCCATTGTCATCCTGCCTGACAATCGTGAGCGGCTCAGGCCGGTGGTGACTCTGGTTTCTCCTGAGAATGATCCACAAAAAAAGGAAGGCTATCCCGGCTTTGCCTCCTGCACGCACTGTGGTAGGCCAGATCAAGACGGAAAAAAAGCCCGGCAGGCACGTGAGGTGCTGGCTGCCGAGCTTGAGATGATGGGTAAGATATCGGGACGGGATATTCTTGGGGAGTTGAATGCGCAAGAGCTTGATTAACCCTTGGAGACAACTTCCCACGCGCCGTCTGCTGCATCTGACTTGAGGGCAGCATCAATAAAGGCAAGGCCCATGCGGCCGTCGTCGATATTGGCGTATTTGGAGCCGTCACAATCCCAGGGCTTGCCGTCCTGGTAGGCCCGGACGTCTTTCTCGAATTCTCGGTGCAGACGGGCGTAAGCATCGTGGAAGGCTTCGCCGTGGCCACTTGGAATAGTGGGCTCGTCGAGTAGCCACTGTGGCACATCTCCGAGGAACCCATCGTTGGCAGAGACGGCACCACGCCAGTAGGTGCGGTCAGGCTGGTCTTGCAGGAGGATGGTGACTTTTTCAGGCTCTTCCTGGCTCCACTTGAGAGCACCCTTGGTACCTGCGATCATAATACCAAGGTCGTTCTTGTGACCGATGCAGATTTGGGAGGCACGCACCAGGCACTTGCCACCGTTGGAGAGCTCACCATAGGTGGTGAAGTGGTCATCAATAGGACGGCCGGGGACAAACTTGTCGAGGCGAGCAGATACTCGCTCGACATCGAGACCGGTGACAAAGCGAAGCTGCATCAGGGCATGGGTGCCGATGTCTCCACCGCAGCCGCTGCCGCCTGCTTTCTTGGGGTCTGTGCGCCATGCAGCTTGCACTTGCCCGGAGTCTTCAAGCTTGTCAGCGAGCCATCCTTGAATGTAGTAGGAATCCACCCAGCGGACTTCACCAAGAAGGCCACTCTGGACGATGTATCTGCTGAACCAGCTTGACCAGTGACCAAGGTAGGTATGAGCAACAGCGAAGGGGACGTTTTTCTCCTTTGCCTTGGCAACGAGTTGATCCGCTTCTTCAAGGTTCACGGTGAGAGGCTTCTCGCAGACTACGGGAATGCCTAACTCAAGTGCTTTCATCGCAGGATCGAAGTGAACAAAGTTGGGCGTGACGATCAGCACGTAATCGATGCGATCCTCTTTGGGAAGCTCTGCCTGAGCTGCGAGCATTGCATCATAGGATGCATAGCCTTTGACAGGGTAGGGCCAGTTGTTGGCCTCCTCGATAGCGACTTCAGGGTCGGGGCCGAGGGCAACAGAATGAACCCTGCGGGTGCCGTCAAAGTGGATGGCTTTTTGGTGAGGGTTAGCAATGAACGCGCCGGAGCCTCCTCCGACCATACCGATTTTTAATGGTTTTGGTGACATAGTAATTAAGTGTTGAGTTTTAAGTGTTTCGTGGTGGTTACTGGTTGTCTTGATCAAATGCGGAGTCAAAGAGACCGCCAGTGTTTCTTGGGAAATCGAGTTTTCTGACGTAGGCACACGACTCGGTGGCACCGTGGAAGCGATCCATCCGGGCGTCCTCCCACTCCACGGAGAGCGGACCCTCATAGGCGATGTCGTTGAGGGCGACCATGATCTCCTCGAAGTTGACGTCGCCACGTCCAACGGAGCGGAAGTCCCAGAAGCGGCGTGGATCAGCGAAGTCAGTGTGACCACCGAAAACACCGACAGTGCCATCACCGTGGCCCCACCACGCGTCTTTCATGTGCACGTGGTTAATACGGTCCGCGAAGGTGCGGATAAAGAGAACGTAGTCGACTCCCTGATAGCCAAGGTGGGAAGGGTCGTAGTTGAAGCCAAAGCGCTTGTGTCCACCAACGGCCTCGATGGCG
>JBNABE010000085.1:0-8396 GCA_049631945.1 Akkermansiaceae bacterium | reverse complement strand
GCGGGTTTCATTCGGAAACCGTTGACTTACGCTCCGCTCCGTCTGTGCAGAGCATCTGCCTTCCTCCTCCGGAAGGCACTGGCGATGGACTGGCGCGCTCGCCTGGGGCTCTCTTGCCCGCGCTGTTCTATCCGTTGAACTACGGGGGCGTGTTGCGGGGCGCATGATTGATGTTCAACGTTCAAAGTCAAGTCGCGGGTTTCATTCGGAAACCGTTGACTTACGCTCCGCTCCGTCTGTGCAGAGCATTAAATATATTTCTCTAAAACTGGCCGAAGTCGCTCAGCAGTATCTGCAGGCCAAAGCTCGCGAGGCGTCATCAGCGCTGAAGCCAATGCATCATGTTCAGGCCAATTTACCTCGGTTGGAACCATAGAAATAGCACGCGCCAAGATCTCCTTCGCATTCGCTGAATTGGCATGCAAATGACCGATAACCGTCTGCGCACTTACATCTTCCTCCTCCTGATGCCAGCAATCATAATCTGTGACCATACATAGCGTGGCGAGGGCGATCTCAGCCTCTCGCGCCAGCTTTGCCTCGGGCAGGTTAGTCATGCCGATAACATCAAAACCTAATTGCCTGTTGGCCTCACTTTCGGCTCGTGTTGAAAAAGCGGGGCCATCCATATTCACATAAGTCCCGCCATCGTGCACACTGACCCCCTGCTCCTGAGCCGCCGCTAAAAGAATTGCTCGAAGCCCTGCACTCACTGGGTCGCCAAAGCCTACGTGCGCTACGATACCACTGCCAAAAAAAGTATGATGCTCGCGGCGGCTTGTGCGGTCGAAGTATTGGTCGGGCAAGACAATATGCCTTGGCGCATACTCTTCCTTCAAGCTGCCCACTGCCGTGACACAGAGTAGCCACCTCACCCCGACACTGCGCATTGCCCATATGTTGGCACGATGATTGATTTCATGAGGGAGTAGTCGATGACCTTTGCCATGACGTGGTAAAAACCATACCTGACGCCCCTTCATACGGCCCCCTATTAAAGCATCAGATGGAGCTCCGAATGGGGTTTCAATCTGGCGTTGCTCAGTCTGTTCAAAGCCCTCAATTTCGTAGAGGCCACTACCACCGATGATACCTATTGAATTCTCTGGTTTGTGTTCCATTTGAATGATCTGTTTTTACTGGTGAGGTTCTGCTTTGCTTTCACACAACTGTCAAACCAAGGCCCGTTCAACTTTGATGAACTTTATCGATAGTGACAACAGCTTTGTTGAACTTAAGTGAAAGTATTACACATAGTCATGAAGCTCATTGAGCAAGCAATATTTGCACGGTTTACTACAAGATGCTCACAGTATTATTGTTAGCCTTAGGTAAAATCTTCTCCGATTGATGAATTTCGCGAAAGATCTAATCAACCGACCGACCTATATCCGCACCTCAGAATATCACTAACAAATAAATCAATGGCCGACCCTCGCATACTCATTGTCACACCAGAAATAAGTTATTTACCTGGTGAGCTTGGCAAGCTTGCTGCTCACATGCGAGCTAAGGCTGGCGGTTTGGCTGATGTGTCATCTTCCCTTGTGAAGTCACTCTATGAGGCTGGGGCAGACGTTCATGTCGCATTGCCAAATTACCGCCGACTTTTTGACATCGACCCATGCCAGTTACAGGATGCGGAATTGCGCCACTATCACAGCAAACTACCCAGCGATCGAGTCCACTTAGCAGAAGACCGCGTATTTTATTTTCGTGATCATGTATACAGCGCCTACTCTGACGACAACGTGCACTGTTCTCTTGTCTTCCAACGTGAAGTAATTAATAATATTATTCCGCATGTACGTCCCGATATCGTCCACTGTAATGACTGGATGACTGGTCTAATCCCCGCCGTAACGAGACGCATGGGCATACCATCATTGTTTACACTGCACAATATTCACACCGTCAAGGTACTGCTTGAGCACATCGAAGATACGGGCATTGATACCTCTGAATTTTGGCAAAATTTATATTATCAGTTGCCACCCGCTAGCTACGAACAAACACGATCGTCGAACCCTGTGGACATGCTCACCAGTGGAATCTTTGCCGCGCACTGGGTGAATACAGTAAGCCCCAGTTTTCTGGAGGAAATCACCCACCGGCAACACCCGTCAATACCAGCCCAAGTTTGCGATGAACTGCATAATAAACAAGCCGCGGGCTTCGCCTCTGGTATCACTAATGCTCCCGACCCTTCATACGACCCCTCGACAGACCAGGCACTTGCCTGTCAATTCACAGCTGACAATTATGCCGAAGGTAAGTTATGCAATAGAAGAAGCTTCCAAGAACAAATGGACTTAGATGCTAATGATGATGCAGCGATTCTATTCTGGCCCTCACGGCTAGACCCCATGCAGAAGGGCCCCGAACTGCTCACTGATATTCTGGCAAAGCTAGTCAACAAGCATCGTCAACAAGGCATACAAATTGCCTTCGTTGCGGATGGCTCACATGCGCACTATATAAAGCAAATTATTTCCACACAAAACCTACATGGGATAGTTAGCATTAAACCCTTTGATGAAAATTTATCACGCCTTGGCTTTGCGGCATCTGACTTCATGCTTATGCCCTCGAAATTTGAACCATGCGGACTGACCCAGATGATTGCTTTAAAATATGGCAGCTTACCTATTGTGCACCGAACAGGCGGGCTCAAAGACACCGTCGAGCATCTTAACACGGTCAATTCGCAAGGAAATGGCTTTGTCTTCAATGATTATTTCTCTGACGCCTTGGAATGGGCCATCCAATGCGCTATAGATTTTCATCATTTGCCACCAGCCGTCAAACAACGTGAAATTGAGCGAATTATGCGCCAAGCCAACTCTAAATTCACCCATCAAAAGACAGCATCACACTACATCAATTTATACGAAGAAATGCTAGGCAAGCCGCTTCATGCTGATGAACCAAGCTAAAAATCATGCCGTCACCTCACTCATCAGAACGATCCCATCAGCGACTGCCAACAGTCTCCGCATACCACCGCACTCATCATGGCGATGGGTATCCGGCATCGATCATCCAGCAATATGTTGAAGAGAATGGCTTACCCGATGCAGCCGGTATAACCATACTTGCTGAACGCACGCAGCTACCAGAATCGACTCTACGCTCTACTCTTTCCTATTACGCTGATTACTCGAGCAAAAAGTCCGATCCTACTGAACACACTAGAACATGCAATGGCACCTCATGCTTTTTATCCAGCAACAATAATCTAGATGACCAGGCGTCTAAAAACTGCGCCTCATGCCTCGGACACTGCTACCAAGAGAGTAATCACCTGCTCAACAATGAGCTTCATACTGAAACGCAAGGCGCTGAAATGTCTATTCAGTGCCTTGCGCCCATAGCAGTCACAACCAGGAGAATGGCAAGTGGCAAGAGCACGAAACCAGCATCATCATCTTATGACGGATTCCACCTCGCGCTTCAATCAAACCCACAACAAATCATCGAGACCATCACCCACTCTGGCTTACGTGGTCGTGGAGGTGCGGCTTTCCCTACAGGCAAAAAATGGCAAGCGTGTGCGAGCACCACATCAGGCCAACGCTATATTATTGCAAACGGAAATGAGGGAGACGCCGGCTCCTATATCGATCGTGTTCTTCTAGAGCGTGACCCCCATAGTGTGATTGAAGGCATGCTGATCGGAGCCTACGCAATCGGTGCAAGCAAGGGGGTCATCTACATTCGCTCCGAGTATCCTGCTGCCGCACACATCATGAAGTCCGCGATAGAGCAAGCGCGCGTTGCTGGCCACTTTCACAATGATCATTTCTCATGCGAAATCAATGTTGTTCAGGGTGCTGGCAGCTTTGTCTGCGGAGAAGAAACAGCACTGATCAACGCCATCGAAGGACTCCGTGGTGAGGTTCGGCTGCGACCACCCTACCCTACAGAGTCAGGTCTTTTCGGCAAACCCACAGCCGTCGACAACATCGAGACTTTTTGTAACATCCCCTTCATCATAGAGCATGGTGCTGAGCCCTACAAGGCTATGGGAACAACGTCTAGCTCGGGCACAAAAACCCTCTGCTTCAATCATGGATTTGTCCGCCCTGGCATTGTTGAGGTTGAATTTGGAGCATCTTTAGAGAGCGCCATTGAAGCCGCAGGGGGCAGCAAATCACCACTGGCCGCCATTCTACTCGGAGGCCCTATGGGCTGCGTCATCACCCCCGACCAATGGGACACACCCATATGTTATGAAGCGATGCAGACCCGTGGCTACGACCTCGGCCACGGCAGCATCATCGCCTTGCCCAAGAGTGCCGATAAAGCCGCACTGCTCCGCCACTGGCTGTCCTTTATGGCCGATGAGTCCTGTGGCAAATGTGAACCTTGCAGCATTGGATCAAAACGCTCCTTTCAAATCGTCAACGAACCATGGAACACCGATTCTCAAAAACAACTCGATAACCTTCTCCACCTTATAGGGCAGACAAGCCTGTGTGCCTTCGGCCGCGAAATACCCAGAGCGGTAAGACAATATTTGGATATCTTTCAGGACGAAATCTTCACCTCCAAATCATCATGAGCGAGGCTTTCATTAACGGGAAATCTATCATTCCACTTGCTGGGGAGACGATTTTAGAAGCGGCTAAAAGATTAAGTATTGATATTCCAACGGTCTGCTATTCGAAACAACTTCACCCCGAGGGAGGCTGCCGTATTTGCCTTGTGGAATGTGAGGGTGAGGAGCGCCCTCTAGCAGCATGCCACAGTGAGATAAGCCCCGGCATGATTATTCTTACAAACACTGAAAAGATTGTAACATTACGATCACAACTTCATGAACTTTACGATCATCACTGGCAATCAAGCACCCCCTGCTCACCAGCCTCGCACGAGACTCACCCTTATCTTAGCCTAAACCTAACTGCCTGCATCAATTGCCGGCTATGCCTTAGCGCATGTGAACAAGTTCAGGGGCAGTTTGTGTTCAGCATGTCAGGCAGAGGTGCTGAAAAAACAATCTCTATCGGAGACATGGATACCTTTGCCGACAGCCCGTGTGTCGCCTGTGGCGCGTGCGCCGACATTTGCCCGACCGACGCGATCATCAATCGCGATGCTCTGAAAAGTGGAGATCATCAAAAAACCATCACATCTACCTGTGGTTATTGTGGAGTTGGCTGCCAAATCAATGTCGAAGTTGACCAAGACACGAACCAAGTCTTGCGAATTGAGGGTGTTGATGGTGCCATTGTCAACAAAGGCCATTTGTGTGCCAAAGGGCGTTTCTCTCATAGCTATCTTAAATCAGGAGATCGCTTAACTCAGCCCTTAATCAAAGCTTCTGATGGCAGCTATAAAGAAGCTAGCTGGGAAGAAGCTCTGAAACTCATAACGACCACCTTGTCTCGCACAGTCGATGAGCACGGCCCCTCTTCTGTTGGAGCCTTCACATCCTCGCGCTCCACCAACGAGGCGTGCTACCTCTTACAAAAATATTTCCGAAGCGTCTTACTCAGTAACAATGTCGACTGCTGCGCCAGAGTCTGCCACTCCTCGACCGCCTTGGCCTTACAACTCGTTACGGGAACCGGCGCCGCTTCATCATCCTATCAGGATATTGAATCCAGCTCATGTATTGTCATTGCTGGGGCAAACCCCACCGAGGCTCACCCCATTGTCGGAGCACGAATCAAACAACAGGTTCTTCGTGGCACACCGCTGATCGTTATCGACCCTCGAAAAATTGAACTAAGCGAGTATGCC
Source organism: Akkermansiaceae bacterium (assembly GCA_049631945.1). GTDB lineage: Bacteria > Verrucomicrobiota > Verrucomicrobiia > Verrucomicrobiales > Akkermansiaceae > Oceaniferula. The sequence continues at coordinate 2,648 of JBNABE010000085.1, read as the reverse complement.
GATGTTCATTTGCAACTAATACCAGGGACCAATGTCGCCTTATTTAACGGACTGGCTAAAATCCTATACGACCAAGGAAACATTGATCAGTCCTATCTAAACGAGAGAATCGAAAACTACCAAGAATTTAAAGTATTCATCGAGACTATCTCACTGCGTGAGGTCTGCGATTCAACAGGCGTTGACCTTGCATCCATGGAAAAAGCGGCATCTTTGATGAGCTCCACTCAGGGGGGCGGCACACTCTTTGTTCATGGCTTAGGCCTGTCCGAACTTGAGCAAGGCACGGCCTCCGTAATGACCCTCTGCAACTTGGGTATGCTCACTGGTAGCATAGGCAAACCGGGCTCTGGAATGTTACCACTACGTGGCCAAAACAACGTCCAAGGCAGCGCTGACATGGGTAGTATGCCAGACCAGTTCACTGGCTACCAATCTGTAGCCGACCCTTCTGTTCGCAAACACATTCAAAGCATATGGGGCAGCCTACCATCAGAAGAGCGAGGACTCACTATTCCTGAGATGATTGATGCCGCAGCAGAAGGTTCCATTCATGGGCTATGGATTCAAGGTGAAGACATCGCTCAAAGTGACCCCAATGAGTCACACGTAAGAGCGGCACTAGAAAGACTCGATTTTCTTGTCGTGCAGGAAATCTTCTTCTCCGAAACCTGTCATTATGCCGACGTCATTCTGCCCGCAGCCAGCTACCTTGAGCAAGAAGGCACGTTCACTAATGGAGAGCGCAGAATTCAACATGTAAAACCTGCCGTCACCCCACCGGGCATCTCACTACCCGATTGGCTGGTCGTTCGTGACGCTGCGAACCTTGCAGGTGCTCAGTGGAGCTATCAAAACCCATCTCAGGTCATGGATGAAATTGCGAAAGTCGCCCCCCACCTCTTCGGTGGAGTCTCATACTCTCGACTACAAGCAGGTGGACTCCAATGGCCATGTCCGTCAGCGCAAAGCCCGGGCACATCTACCGTTCATAGTTCAGGCTTCTTGAGAGGCAAAGGCTCACTTACCACCATTGATTACGCCGCTAGCTCTGAACACCATGTTTCAGGCTACCCATACCTACTCATCACCGGCAGGATTCTCCATCATTACAACGTTGGCACCATGACGCGTCGCTCTGGACAATCTTCACTAACATCGCGTGATTTGCTCGAAATCAACCCTGAGGATGCCCAGCGCGAAAACATACAAGATGGCGATATCATCACCGTAAAAAGCCGCTGGGGTCAAATTGCCGTACCGGTCAAATACTCTACCCGCACAGCGCGAAATACACTTTTCCTCTCGTTTCATTTCCCAGAGACACACGCCAATCAGCTCACTGGGTCCGCTGTTGATCCGATGTCCAAATGCCCACAATATAAAGCCACGGCAGTGAAGCTGCTCGCCTAGCAGATAGTTGTCCCCTCAATTCATATTACTATCTACTCGACGAGCATATTTGTGTGATTTTCCATACTGACTCCACTGGCACTCGGTGTTTCCCTTATCAAGGCCCGTAATAAGGCACCTCATATTCAGGTTCTAACTTAACATAGTGGGAATTAAGAAATGATACAATATCAATCATTTGCCGAACTGTCATTTGGTCAACCATCGAGGGCATAGGCGACTGAGCAGTTTCTCTTTGCTCCTCATCCATGCCAGCCAGATAATCTTTGGCTAATTTATGATTCGGGTGAATAACTGAAGTCACCAGCTGACCGTATGTCTTCACGCGATATACCTCACCTCCAAGATGTAGCTTTACGATCTCAGGATCAACAATCTCTGGCAGCAACTCACCTGCTACAGTGTGACAACGGTGACACTTCAACTCTATGAATGCCTGTTTGCCTTTTTCATTATCCCCAGATGGCAACACAAAACCCTTTGCCATTTTCTTCTCCTTGCCTCCACAAGCCACCAGAATGACTAGTAAGCATACTACCCCAGCACGAGTGAGGCCGCTCATGGATGTTATTATTTGTCTCTTTTTTTTCATGATTTAACGGGGAGTTGTTCTTATCCCGGCATCAGCCTAGGTTAAAAAAACTTTGTGAACTCACCGCCGATTGTCATTCATCTATCATATCTTGCACTAATCACATAGCGTTTGGAAATCATGCACAACGAACACGCTGGTGGACGCTTGATCATTTTATCTTGATCAGCGACTTGATTCTGCTAGATTATGATCTGAAACTCAATTTTTGAATGATTCACCCTTGCGACCGCAACATCCCCAAATGCCAACAGAATCAACATCATCATGAGTGATACATCATCGTCACGCGACCACCTCATTGAGCGTTTGAAAAGCTCGCCTTTTTATCAAATCTGCCAAGATGCGTTCCGCAATTCTACAGGCCTTCCGCTCGTCATTCATCGTGCCAACAACGCTCAATTTAACCCCTGCCAAACTAGCCCCAATCAAAATCCATTTTGTCGAATACTCAATGTCAAGCATGGCTCATGCAAAGAGTGCAAGAAAGAACAGCAACTGATTCTAAAACGCTCTCACGATAAAACATACAGCCATACATGTTTTGCAGGTTTAAATCCATTGACCTGCTACTGTTCGACCTACTAACAACGAGATACTACTTACTGTGGGGATCCGTCTGATGCCCCATCCCCAGTTGGAA
>JBNABE010000084.1:0-8434 GCA_049631945.1 Akkermansiaceae bacterium | reverse complement strand
TTGAGGGGGTTCCGCGCGGTTTGCTAAGTTTTATTTGGCCAGACAAAAGAGAGGGGGAGCTGCCTGTGGAGCAGGTAGTGGCCGATTATGAAGAATGGCAGAATACTGGGGCTCTCCAAGATCAAGAGCTCAAGGGCGTAGTAGATCTTGAAAAAAACAGCAATGGCTGGTATGTTGTAGGGTCCGGTGTTGGGCAGCTACGCTTATTGAGTGGGCACAATTACGGTTGGCTTGAGGGAGATCTTGTGGTGGCTCCGGGCGCTGCCCAAGCAGTAAATGACAGTGACAGCTCGCTGAGAATATACCGGAATCATCCCGACACCTTCGATCTCACGGTAAGGCTCTCGCAAATCACTTTTTGTTACCTGCTCTTCATGGCGCTGGTAGCGCATTTGAGCGGAGTGCTTAACACGTTCAAGATTTTTGGTATCCCCGCGGCGGCTCCTATTATCCTGAACATTGTTTTTCTATTGGGTATGGGCATCTTTGTGGCTTGGATGCACTCCGAGGTGCCGGCGCATGTTCTCGCCTGGTGTGTGGCTATTGCCGGCTTGCTGCAATTCATGATGCTGTATGCTGCGTGCCAGAAAAACGGCTACCACATCAAAGTGCAAAAACCGATCTTGGACGGTTCCATCAAGAAATTGTTTTTGCTAATGGGGCCGGGCGTATTGGCTGCAGGTATTCAGCAGATTAATTTATTGGTTGGTAGTGTAATTGCCTCTTTTGAGCAGGGTGCTATCTCGTGGCTCTATTATTCTGATCGTGTCTATCAGCTGCCCCTGGGAATGATTGGCATTGCTTTGGGTGTCGTGCTCTTGCCTGAGGTGACCAGATTACTGAGATCTGATGATGTCAAAGGTGCGTCTGACAGCATGGTAAGGGGAATGGAGCTAGGATTGGTGATCACGCTTCCCGCAGCTGTGGCGATGATAGTCATTCCTGAACCTATTATCAGCGTGCTTTTCCAGAGGGGAGAGTTTAGTGCCGAGGATGCTCATAAAACAGGTATGGCATTACGAGGTTTTGCTCTTGGTCTGCCCGGTTACGTATTAATCAAGGTTCTGCAGCCCGGATTTTTTGCTCGGGAAAATACCCGTTCTCCAATGTTGATGGCAGCGGTCACCGTGGTGGTGAACATCGTCATGAGCTTGTTGCTCTTCGGCCCTCTTGGGCATGTTGGTATTGCCATTGCGACAACCATTGCGGCATGGGTCAATGTGATACTGCTGGCAATTGGGCTCAAGGGCATGGTGCATGTGGACAAGAGTTTTTGGGTTAAAATCCTGCGTATGGTCATGGCCAGCGTGGTAATGGGGGTTTTAGTCTGGCTGCTTTATCAGGGCTTGGCCACATGGTTTATGGGGGAATTCTGGCTTAAGTGCATCGTTCTGGGAGTGCTCATTGTATTTGGCATATTGTCCTATGGGGTCTTGGCCCTGCTGATGCGTGTTACCAGTGTTGCCGAGATGAGGGCAGGGTTTCGCAGAGGTTCATAGAGGCTGAGTCTTTTTTCTGGAGAGCTCAGTTAAAGGCGAGGGGGCTAGGCTCGTTGAGAATTTTTCATTGATGTAACATTATAGCTCAATTTAATTGTGAAGTATTATGCGCAACACACTATTCAAAGTTTTCCTACTGCTTTTAATGGCGGATTCGGCGAGAGTTCAGGGCAAGGAGAAGTCGTCTCAAAAGCAGCCATGGAGTGAATACACCGTAAATCAAATAGATCGCCCTCATCCTGTGAAGGTGCAATCACCCGGGGTAGTATGTGCTAAGCCGCCCAAGGGGGCCCTTGTTCTTTTTGATGGAACTAACACTGATGCCTTCACTGTGGGATGGAAGATCAAGGATAGTCTCATGATTGCATCTCCCCGAAGCACTCGCACGAAAAAATCCTTCGGCAGTTGCACGCTGCATCTTGAGTGGAGAGTTCCAGCGGGGCGCAAGATTGACGGTCAGAAAGGAGGAAACAGCGGTGTTTTTCTTATGGATCGTTACGAGATACAGATCATGGAAAGTCATACCAATGTGACTTATGCCGATGGTCAGGCAGCAGCCATTTACGGCCAAACACCACCAAGCGTGAACGCTTCCCTGCCTCAAGGGGAGTGGCAGAGTTACGATATTACTTTGAGGCGCCGGTTTATGGCAAGAATGGCGTCGAAAAACCTGCCTATATCACTGTCCTGCATAATGGCGTAAAAGTTCATGATCGTCAGGAGATATACGGCCCAACCAAACCTAAAGTAGCGGCCAGCTATCCTGCAAAACATCCGGAGAAAGCCCCGATTCGTTTACAATGGCATCAAGATCCAATCGAGTTCAGAAACATCTGGGTCGTGGAAAATCCTTGAGCTTGCGATAGTTGGCTAAGAGAGGGTTGTTATTGGCATTTGAGTAGGCTTATATTTAGTTTTGAGCATGCAAATCCCTTGCAAATCAATTAGCCACTGGTCATGTTGAAGGGGCCACTAAATAAGTCCTATAACCACCGAGAATATGTCCCACACTCTTACTGAGATTGATATTGCTACTGGAGTCAGAAAACTCGCGGATCAAATTCTAAATAGCTATCCAAGTGGTGGATTTGCTCTTGTTGGTGTGCGTAGTCGTGGCGATGAAGTGGCATCCAGGATTCTTGACCTGCTCGTGCAAGCAGGTGTCGAAGTTCCCATGGGTATACTCGACATCTCACTTTACAGGGATGATCTTGCGCACCTGAGTAGTAATCCCAAACTGCAGGGTAGCGACCTTCCATTTCCAGTCGACAAGGCTAAGATTGTCCTTGTAGATGATGTCATCTTCACCGGGCGTACGGTCAGGGCAGCTATTGATGCTTTGATGGACTACGGCCGACCTGCCAAGATAGAATTGGCTGTCTTGATTGATCGCGGCCACCGGGAGCTGCCATTCGCGCCAGGATATGTGGGTATTGATATGGATACCCAGCGCTTGGATTACGTTGATGTTAAACTTAAAAATACAGACGGAGTTGATTCGGTAGAGGTAATACAAAATACTGAGAAATAATTGGCTTTTGCACTGTGAAGTCACATTTTTGGGCACTTAAAGGGCTTGTCATATGATTGCTTGTGCTTGTCTCTATAACAGTGTAATAATCCAAACAGCTCGAGCAGACACTTAATGACGCGCAAAGATCTATTAGACATTGAATCTCTCCGCCGAGAGGAAATCGAGCATTTGCTTGATCAGGCAGCTCCGTTCAAAGAGCTGTTTACTCGCTCAGTTAAAAAGGTGCCGGCACTCAAGGGTAAATCTGTTCTTACCTTATTCTACGAGCCAAGCACGCGGACTTTATCTTCATTTGAGGTCGCAGCAAAAAGGCTCTCGGCTGACGTAACTACTTTTGATGTGCCCCAGTCATCGGTAGTCAAAGGAGAGTCAGTCCGGGACACCATTGCGACACTCCAGGCGATGCGTACTGATTATATTATTGTTCGTAATCAGATGGCGGGTATTCCGCTAGCCATTGCAAGAGCTACCAAAGCCAGTGTAATTAATGCTGGTGATGGGGCTCATGCACACCCCACACAGGCTCTTTTGGACGGTTTTACATTCAAAGAGGTGTTTCCTGATCCTGAAGGTAAAAAGATTCTTTTGGTCGGAGATATTCTTCATAGCAGGGTTGCTCGCTCTACAAGCACTCTAATGAGGAAGCTCGGAGTGGAGGTAGCATGGTTGGGGCCTGGGTCTCTTATTCCTAAATGCGGCCCCAGTGAAATTAAAAAATTTACTGATTATGATGAAGCGATGAAGTGGTCGCCAGATGCTGTTTATTTGCTCCGCATTCAAATGGAAAGACAGAGTGCTCCGTTTTTCCCCAGTCTCAGAGAATACACGAAGTTGTATGGTGTGACCCAAGAGAGGTTCAAGCACCTCGCGGATCAAGGCACTTATATCATGCACCCTGGGCCGGTGAACCGTGGAGTAGAGCTATGTGACGATGTTATGGATTACCAACGTTGCCTCATTGATCAACAAGTTGAAAATGGCATCGCTGCCCGTATGGCAGTTCTTTACTGGCTAAAGCCTGACACTGAACAATACACGATGGCACCAGAGCAATAGACGAACGAATTATCATGGCATCATTACTTATTAAAAACGCAAGAATTGCATCAGAAGACAATGATGAGCTGCCAGCGGCTGATGTTTTAGTAGAAGATGGGGTGATCACATCGATAGCAAAAGACATCGATGCTAAGTCTGAAACTCGTGTCATTGACGGCTCAGGGAAAATATTGTCACCTGCAATGTTTGACACTCACATTCACATGCGCGAGCCGGGTCAGGAGGCAAAGGAGACCATCAAGACGGGGACAGAGGCAGCAATCAATGGTGGAGTCACGGGTGTCGTCCTCATGCCAAATACATCTCCAGCGATTGACTCAGCAGCAATGGTTCGCACTATTTATGAAATTGCAGAACGCGATGCGCGCATCCCTGTATATACTTCAGGCTGCATTACCAAGGGGCGTGAAGGTAAGGAGTTAGCCGGTGTAGATGGTATGCTCCAGATGGGTGTTAAGATGCTCACTGACGATGGCGACGCTGTGCCGGATATGATGCTGCTCAAGCGGGCTATGGAATACGCCGGTGAGTTTGATTGTTTTTTTGCCAGTCATTGTGAGGTTCTTGAGCTTTCCGGTCCCAGAGCCCTTAATGAGGGTAAAGTTAGCTATAAGCTGGGAATCCAAGGCACCCCCGCATGCAGTGAAGAAATTTGCATGGATCGTGATATCCGACTTGCTCATGCCACGGGTGCGCGGCTTCACATTCAGCATGTATCCAGCAAAATAGGCATGGAGACAATTCGCTGGTGGAAGCAAATGGGAGCAAAAGTTACCGCAGAGGTGTCTCCTCACCACTTACTCTTTAACGAGGAAGACATCGGTAATTACGATACGCATTACAAAATGAATCCACCTTTGCGGACGAGCGAGGACAACGTTGCTCTTCTGGAAGGTCTCAAGGATGGAGTGTTTGACATCATCGCCACAGATCACGCGCCGCATACACCTTTTGAAAAAGATCAGGATTTTGTTAATGCACCCAATGGTATCACTGGTCTAGAAACAGCTGTCGTTTCACTATTTCATCATTACATCAAAAAAGGTGAATTTGGCTGGAGCCTGTTGGTGAATCGTTATTCTGCGGAGCCTCGTCGAATGATGGGGCTCGAGGCAGTTCCCATTCAAGAGGGAACTAAGGCTGATTTTATTCTTTTCGATCCAGAGGGGGAGACAACATTCAGTAGCGATTTTATGCGCTCTAAGAGTCAGAATACTCCATTTCTTGATAAAACGCTCGATGGTAGTATTGATTTGGTAGTCCTGGGCGACAATATTTTACTTCAGCGCTAGCAGATTTGCTGGAGAACCAAAAAGCGCCGTAGCATGTTGATTGCTATCGGCGCCTTGTGAATGCGTTACTTACTCGAACGGCTACATATAGTAGCGGTATGGCTGCTACGCTTCAGCTGCTACTTTTTGACGATTGGCGAGTTTGAAAATGTAAATGGAATTTGCCATGAAAGCTAAAGAGACCATCAACCCTACAGCGAAGGTGCCATTACTTTGTCGTATGATGGAACGGTAGGCATGGGCACGTGCTGCCTCTGTGTAGATAATACCATTGTGAAGCATTTTGGGATCTTTCTCTTTGCTGGAATCTTCCACATAAGCGACGTCGTATGCAGACCGTGGTTGGTAGAGAGAAGTGCTGTCTTTGAGTATGAATATGGCACTTAGGACGACGATAGCGATGACGGTGTTCATGTAGAAAAACCAGCGGTTTTTCTTAGATCGCTTAGACCAGGATACATTTTTATTGTTTTTTGAAATTTCTAGCATGATTTTGGAGGGGAAGTAAGAATAACAGCTCGGGGAAGCTGGCCTTTGGGAAAGCGTGACTATTAAGTCATCCCAGCATATTTGTATCAAAACTTTTATCCTAGCCCTCACTAAACTGCCCATTTCATGGGGAAGGAATGAGATATTTTTTTAAAAAAGAATATCAAGATGTCTTGATGATAATGCAGAAACCTCATAATCAATTGATTTTAGTTACTCTGATTATTTGAGTATCAATGTTTGATAAATACTAGGCTATTTAACTGAATTCCCATCAATAAGTATCACTATTTCGCCCTTCGGCTTTCTCTCATTAAACTGAGATAGCAAGTTTGCAGCGGTATCTCGGTGATACGTCTCAAATTTTTTACTCAGTTCACGTGCGACACAGACTCTCACATTGGGACTTATGTCAGCGAGTATTTCAATGGACGATATGATGCGGTGAGGTGATTCAAAAAAAATGGCCGTTGTGTCTGACTGAACCGCATCTTCAAGGATTTTTCTGCGTTTGCCTTTTTTTACGGGAAGAAAACCATCGAAACGAAATGAATGAGATGGCAAGCCAGAGCCGGCAAGTGCAGTGAGAACGGCAGAGGGTCCCGGTAAGACAGTATAGGCTACGTCTTCATCGATGCATGCCTGCAGCAGTCTATACCCCGGATCCGAGATGAGAGGCATGCCGGCGTCCGATATTGCCGCAATGTGAAGCCCCTGTTTTGCTCTGGATATCAACTCATCAATTCTTTGAGCTTCATTATGATCATGTAACGAGATGAGAGGTCGATCAATATCATGATGCTGTAGCAGTGGTCGAGAATGACGGGTATCTTCGCATGCGATGAGGTCAGCATTTTTCAAGACGTCTAGCGCCCGCAGAGTAATATCAGCACGATTGCCAATTGGCGTTGGAACGAATGATATCACAGGTATGAAACAGCTTACGATAGATAACTAAAACCCATCTGCCAAGCGAGAGGTTATGGACTCGCACGCTCGTTGTAGAGCATCTGGCAAAGCATTCGTACGGGCCGTGTTTAGATTGCCACGAGCAAAAAAAGTGGTGCGCCCAATTGATCTTCCCCGTGCTATGGTGCGGGATATATTTGAAGTATCATTAATAGACCAATCGATGTGGACGGTGAGGCTTAATTCTTCCGAGCGAAGACTGTCTGTTCGTATGGAGCTTACTTGGCCATAATCGAGGTCAGTGATACGGGCTTTTAAAACAGCATCGGCAGTTTCTGCAGAGGCTATTTGGTATGTACCATCGCGTGTTAATGCATCGACTAGGCTGTTGGTGGCATGTGTTTCTGCTCGGACAAAAAGTGTATCATTTTGAAGTAGCGGAACATGAATGCTTTTTACATGGCTGAGATTACTCGGCTTGGATCCGCCCAGTTGATAGCCAGCACAGGAAGCTGATAAGAGGCATAGGATAAGAATTAATTTGGACATGGGATAATGAAACTGTGTGAACGCAAAGTTTATGCCTTGCGTTCATTAGACTAGTTTAGCGACTGATCTCATCAATGCGCTTTGCAGCACGATCATGCAATGGCCCACTTTTGCTTTTGCGAATAACCTCTTTGTAGTAAAAGATTGCAGAATCATCGTTGCCCTTTTTACGATAAAATTCCGCGGTATCGTAACTGCGTTGTATGTCTTGGTTGGCTAGGTTTGAAATGCTTTTGCGAGCATCGGAGGCTCTTTTATGATTGGGGTATCTCTCAATAAGATCCTGGAAAATATCTTTTGCCTGATTCAGATGAGCACTGTTTTGATTTCCTTTTTCAGCCTTCATGATGAGAATTTGGCCTCTCTGGTATTGGGCTTCTGGGGCATATGAACTGTCTGGGTAATCGGCGGAAATACGGAGGTATTCGGTCAAGGCTTTCTGAGCGTTATCATTTTTTTGCCAGACACGACCGATGTGATATTGGGCTTCGGATGCACTCGGAGCTTGGGGGGCATTGTCCCTCACATTTGCTAGCATCTTCGTCGTTTTTTCAGGGCTTATATTGGTTTTCAGGCCAAGAAAATTGTTCTGAATACCTCCCTCAGCAGCGTCTAATGCAACAGCACGCTGCCTTTTGAGCGCAGCAGAATAGTGCTTACTGCTTGGGTAGTTAGCAATGAGCTCTTGGTAAGCATCAAAAGCCTTAAGTAAATCACCTTCTTGATCAAGCAAGCTACCCTCAGCGAAACGTGCTTCGGCAGCGGCATCTGTTCGTGGATATTTTTTGCTTATATCACGAAAAGTATCAATGGCTTTGTCGATATTACCGCTTGTCTGATGAGCTCTTGCTTTCTGAAGTAGAAAATCGGCATTACGACTGGGTGCATCATTATGGAGAGTTGATGAGAGTGGCAATTGATTTTCATTTGAGCCACATGAGGTCAACAGACAAGGGCTGGCGATGCAGGCACAAATACTAAAAGTGAAGATAATAGAGTTGCTAATTTTTTGCATACGGGAAGCTATGTTGGGACTGTAATCTTGCCAAGTATAACTGATTCTAAATCCGAAGGCCGTATTATGAGCGTATAAATTTGCAAAA
>JBNABE010000083.1:0-8453 GCA_049631945.1 Akkermansiaceae bacterium | reverse complement strand
AAACAATGGCTCGAAACCCAAATTACTTCGTTCAGCTACATATAATCAATATTCCAAAGCCATTTGGTTCTATCTGCCAACAACATCAGGCAGCGCAAATGAGTATGATGAATTTGGCTACAGGGGATCTTCCAGTGCTGCAGTCACAGATGACCAACAAGACATTCGCTGGTTCTCCGATACGCCACCACAAGTAAGTCAAGAAGCACATCTCTCTATCATCGGAGAGGTTGACGCCAAGGTGAAAGAGCACCCCCTCCCCATACCAGACCAATTGACTGCTATAGGTGATCTTGATGCCGAAGCATCCGTCGAATGCAACAAACTAGGAACGATCCGCATGGCAAACCCTGATTACAACGTGGTCAAATATGCCGTATGGAGAGGGACTGAATCTAATACAGAAGAAGCGCCTATCAAGCAGGCCAACTCCCACATCAATCTCGACCTTGGCATTCCAAGGACTGAGAGAGATGCCCTCAAACGCGTATGCACTGAACTTGATTTGTATAATCCTAGCCTGAGCACCTTCGAAAAAATAAAAAAGATAAAGAACTTCTTCATTGATGAGTTCACCTATAGCACTCACCTCAGAACCCCAAGATTTGATCGCGGAAAACGACAGTCTTCGATCAGCCTCTTTCTGGAAGATTCTCGCACAGGTCATTGTGAATATTTTGCTACCGCCACCACGTTGCTGCTTCGCGAGGCCGGCATACCAGCACGTTATTGCATTGGTTATGCCGTCCATGAACAAGGCGAAGACAAAAACGAATGGATTATGCGAGGACTTCATGCTCATGCGTGGAGCCGAGTCTGGATTGATCCTGCCGCTACAGACGACAATCAGGGCAAATGGATCGACGTGGATTTAACGCCTCCATCATGGCAATCTATCGAGGCCCAAAATATAAATCATTGGAAGCAACGACTGTCAGATAAATGGCAACTGCTACGTGAAGATTTCCTCATATGGCGCACTAATGAAGCCAACAAAACCAGAGTTTTTTACGTCTTAGTAACCATACTTGGCTTAGTCGTAATCTGGGTCAGCTGGCGCTTATGGAGCTCTCGACAGAGAAAATTAAATATCGGGGCCCAAGCCTACCAACGACCGAAAGGTGCTCCTTTCACTTCTCTCAATCAGCTGGAGCCACTGGTAACCAAGAAAATCGGACACAGACCGACAGGCACCCCACTGTGCACATGGTTACAAGGCTTACTCATGATTGATCAGGGTGATGACCAGAAACTTAGAGAATTTCTTAATACAGCCATCGCTTTACACTATGTGGCTCGATTCGACTCGGCTAATTCCACACCCGAACAACATCAGCAGCTTGTAATCATTTGCCGACAGATAAAACAGCACATCAAAAAGTACCAGAGCTATAAAAAATCGGCATCATAATACTGACATCCAAGCATGACACGTTAGCGACGACCACTGTGTTTTTTGGGTTGGAGTTGCCATTTTTACAGCTAATATCTTGCCCATGGAAGAGACAAGCTCCAAAAAACCACTGATTTATTTTACAGGTACTCTCATCGTCATTGCTATAATCGCATTATTTCTGATTAAAAAATGCGCCGTAAATGAGGCAGACAATGACGCCAAGAGTCAATTGAGTGAAACTTCAGACGGTATTGACATAACTGACATTGGAGAATCTGACAACGCTGAGGTCACACCAGAGGAGCTGATTGGGCAAATTCGTGAGGTTATGCTCTCCGCGGACAAGGCCAAAAACGCGCAGCCGTTAATCGACTATCTTGGCAAAAACCATTTTTCCCATTCCCAACTACAACAGCTCAAACGACTCGCAGGCAGCTCCGGACTTAAACTTGACCGCGACAAGCCTTTTTCGCGTGTAGACGGCTACCCAAACCGCTGGGCGCTCAATCTGGCTGATAAGAGCAAAATATTCATCGATTTAGAAAAATCGGCTACCGGCAAATGGATAATCAAAAACATTATCCTGCCAAAATCTGAGCAAACCACTACCAACCAAGCCAACAAAAAACATCCTGATCCTCTCCCAGAAACTCCCGCCATCGATCAGTCAGCATTGGTCACCATCAAGCAATTTCTCGATGCTGTCACCAGACTAGATGCCGCTGCTGCAGGAAAGTTCATCGATGACTCACAAGTATCATACGCTACCCTAGCTGGTCTTTGTATTATCTTTGAGGAAGGCGATTACGATCTACTTAAAGAGAAAACACTGCGTAAAATGTTTCTTAAAGACACTAGCTCAGGTTGGCTAGTTCGTCTACGATCAAAAAGCACAGGCGAGCTCGCAATGTTCTCTATCACCAGTAAAAGGAGTGATCTTGAATCGCCGTGGAAAATTACTGAAATTAATTTAGACAATCTGCTTACTGATTATGCACAAAGCATTCTCGGTGGTGACATTTATTACAGCCCACTCATCAAAAATCCCAAAGGCGGCGACACTCTGGCTATTTATTTTGATTTAGATGCTAAAACCCTAACCACTCGCACGGAACGACAACTCACTATTGTTGCCAAGCTTCTCAAGACGAGTTTAGAAAAAAAGCTCACCATATCCGGCCATACAGATTCATTAGGCTCTGATCCTTATAACCTCACCTTATCAAGAGCGCGTGCCGAACAAGTCATGCAGTTTCTTGCCGATAACGGCATCAACAAAGAGCAAATGGAGATTGTAGGTTATGGCAAATCAAAGCCTCGTCTTCCTAACACTACAGCCACAGGAGATGACTCTCCTGCAGGCCGGCGAGCCAATCGCCGTGCAGAAATACTTCTGGACTTCTAGGCATTGACCCATGCGCGGCTACCCGTCTCAACGAACTCCTCAGAGAATCGTCTACGCGCTCGCTGCGACCATCTGCATTACCCTCGTCTGCCTCATCATCCTGAGCCATACACGTAGCGATAAAGATTCTCGTGCTCCGCTTAAGTCACTAACCTCAGCGCAGCAAGCAGATGCACCTCTTGGCTACCCCTTGCCAGGCACTCATCAGTTAAGTCCATTCGACCATCGCTTCATCCAACTCAGCGCCTTTGAGCGAGTAATGATTCCTACAGCTACACGTATGGCTGCTGCTATGGGAACGAGGCAAGGAGGTCTCACCTACAATGCGCAGCCATATTGGTATAACAATCAAGAACGCGGCGGGCATCATACTGGAGATGACATCAATGGTATCGGAGGCATGAATACCGATTTGGGAGACCCCGTATATGCGATTGCCAATGGCATTGTTTATTATCAGGGTCAGCCCGCAGCAAGTTGGGGAAAGACGATTATTCTAGCCCATCGAGATCAAGAAGGAAACATTGTATTATCGATGTATTCACACATGGATAAAAGCTACGCAGCCTACAATCAACTCGTTCATATCGGCGAGCAAATAGGCACGGTAGGAACCGCCAATAATAATTATCCTGCCCACCTTCATCTTGAAATGCGAGACAGCTCTGGTATTCATATTGGTCGTGGCTATGTCTCGAACAAAGGCGAATGCTTGGACCCCACTCAAACAATCAAGCAGCGCATGAAAATACTGAAAGCGGATTCATTCCCCTCTGTACTTTCCATCGCTCTCAAAGTAGAACAAAAACAACGCAAAGAGGGGTTTTTCCATCAGTAAAATTCCCCCTTCTATACTTTGAACAGAACAAAAATTGAATTACACTCTGTTGTATCCAAGTAGTTTTTTCACATTAACAACAAATTATTGATTCTAGGATATGAGCGAAGACGCACACCATAATAGTTTTACCCCACCAGAACTTGATGAAATTGCTGCGCTCTTACCTCAGTTTGAAATTCTATCATTCATAGCCAAGGGCGGCATGGGTGCCGTGTATCGGGCCAAGCAAAAGTCGCTCGATCGAGAAGTTGCCATCAAGATATTGCCGCGTAGTTTTGGTGAAGACGAGATATTTCGTTCCTCATTTGAAGCTGAGGCAAAGAGCATGGCCAAGCTCAACCACCCTAATCTCACCGGTATTTACGATTTCGGCCAAATTGACGGCATGCTCTACATCGTCATGGAAATGGTTCATGGAGGCTCTCTGTATCATGCCTCCTATGGTAAAAAGATTGATCCTGCTGAGGCTGGGCGAATCATCAGTGAAATTTGTAATGGCCTGGACAATGCGCACCAACAAGGGATTCTCCATCGAGACATCAAGCCTGCCAACATCCTGCTCGATGATAAACTATCGCCTAAAATAAGTGACTTTGGCCTTGCTCGTCCCGTAGGAGATCACGAGGCAGACACTGCCTATGGAACCCCAGGATACACTGCACCAGAGGTCGTGCACAATCCAAGTGCTGTTGATGAAAGCACCGACCTCTACTCCGTAGGAGCCATGCTTTACGAGCTTCTCACTGGCAAGCTCCCTGAAAGACCCTACATGCCCGCGGCAACCCTCGTTGACTGCGATCCTAGGTTTGATGACATCGTGCGCAAAGCAATGAACGGAGATCCAATTCTTCGCTTCCGAACGGCCAAATCAATGGCAGAAGCCATTGAATACATCATTAACGAGAAAAAATCTGCCAGCAACAATAGCAAGTTGATTACAGCAACTGGTACACAGGCTAGCTCACCACCACCGGCTGGAGCAGCCTCACCTCCCGTCGTTACCAATAAGTCGAGCAGCCCTATCATTCGCAACGTATTCATCATTCTCCTATTACTGGCAGCGATCTACGGCAGCTGGACATTTTATCAAAAAAAGAAAACCAGCCGGGAAGCAGAAAACGCTCAAATCATTGCCGAAAATGAACGTAAAAAGGTCGAGGTCACCGAGAAAAAAATCAAATACAAAAAGCAAAGAAAAGCCGAAGCAGAAATTCGCGATCAAAACAGGCTCAGCTCGAAAGGCCCAGTGAAGAGCAGTAATCTAAACACTGAACAACAAAGAACTACAATACAAAGAACCAAGCCTAAATCTAGGGTCTATGAGAAATGCCCAGAATTAGAGCAAATCAAAGAAAAGTGCACTTCTCTGACACAAAAAATCAAAGGCAAAGCTGATGAAAAGCTCGCCTACAATACAAAGAGCTACGGCCTTGACCTCAAATATTACTTGAGAGGCTTACCCAAAAACCAGCAAAGCGAGATTGCTCCGTATATTGAGGAAATGAAAAACCTTGATGACGACGGGCATATCCCCTCAAATTTTTCCAAGATAGGAATGCCCAATAAAGTGGTGAAGATCTACGAAAGCCGCCTACGACTGCAAGACAGGATTGAGAAGGATTTTCTCGAGGAAACAGCTGAGCTACAAAGCTTCTATCAAAAGAACCTGCTGAAAATTAAAGGTGGTCTCGTAGAAAAAGGCCTCACAAAGCAAATCCCAGCAGTCGACGAGGAAATCGACGCCGTTCAAGTATCGGAACAAGAATTTATAGATCATATTCTTCAAAGGTGACTATCGCGTTGGTTAATGTCTGCCCATCTTTCCCCTACTAAAATAGTAAATGAATGAACTCTTGATTGGCAAAATATAGTTCCAGTAGCATATTCCCCCCGTGCCCGAAAACAAGAGCTCCAGATCATCCTCGAAAGATACCAATGCCATCCGCATTTCAGGTGCTCGGCAACACAACCTCAAGAACATCAGCCTTGAGATTCCCCTTGGCAAGTTCTCTGTGGTCACTGGCCCCTCAGGCTCCGGCAAATCATCGCTCGCCTTCCACACACTATACGCCGAGGGTCAGCGCCGTTACGTAGAGACATTTTCTCCCTACGTGCGTCAGTTTCTCGATCGCATGGATAAGCCTCTGGTTGATCGTATTGATGGCATTCCCCCAGCGATTGCCATCGAGCAAAAAAACACCATTCGTTCAACACGCTCCACCGTTGGCACGCTTACTGAGCTTAATGATTACCTCAAACTTCTCTTCCCTCACTTTGCGGAGGCATATGATCCAAAGACCGGAGAACGCATCCAGCCTGACACACCAGAATCGATCGTTACATGGTGCCAATCTAAGCAGAACAATCAAACCATCATGGTGGCATTTCCAGCATCTGTCACCCCAGGCACGCCAAGCTCAGATGTCCTGACGTTGCTGAACCAACAAGGCTACACCCGCATCCATCATCGTGGTAAAATCTACCGGACTGATGAAGATCACCCGAAGCTTAAATTAGACGCTTCCGTGCTCATCATCCAAGACCGCCTCAAGGTTAGCACGCGTAATAAAGCACGCCTCACTGAAGCCATTGATAACGCTATCGTTTTGGGCAAAGGCAAGCTTGAGATTCTCACCTCAGATAAACCGAAGTTATTCTCTACCACATGGACTAACCCATCTACAGGTTTCACACTTCGTCCGCCGAGCGCATCCTTGTTCTCATTCAATTCCCCACTAGGAGCCTGCCCTCACTGTCGAGGATTTGGTCGCACCATTGGCATCGACCTTAGCAAGGCCATTCCAGACCCATCACGCAGTATCAAACAAGGCTGTGTTACACCATTTACCACTGCGAGAGGTGCTGAATGCCAGCGAGACCTCCTGCACGCTGCTCGTCGAGCGGGTATTGATATTCACACCCCCTACCAAGATCTTGAACACTATGAACGCGAATGGCTGCTTTATGGAGAACGCGACGACTCAGAGGATGCTTGGGAAAATGACGAATGGTATGGCGTGAAAGGCTTTTTTGACTGGCTTGAGACCAAATCTTACAAAATGCACGTTCGTGTCTTTCTGTCCCGCTATCGTGCTTACACAGAATGCGCTCACTGCCATGGGTCGCGTCTTCAGCCTGAAGCACTTTGTTTTAAAATACATGGCAAAACCCTTCCCGAACTATGGCAAATGCCCGTTGTAGATCTACACGCTTGGTTTTCGACCAAGCTCATGGGTGGTTCATCAAAGTCTATTTCGCATGCCTTGATCGAAATCAACTCCCGTCTCAAGTACCTTTGCGAAGTTGGTCTCACCTACCTCACATTAGACCGCCCCGCCAACACCCTCTCAGGTGGTGAAATCGAACGAGTCAACCTAACTACCTGCCTAGGCGCGGCACTCACTAATACACTTTTTGTTTTAGATGAACCCACCGTGGGCCTCCACCAACGGGATATTAACCAGCTCGTCAATGTCATGCACGACCTGAGAGACAAAGGTAATACAGTGGTTGTCGTCGAGCATGAGGAGACAGTCATGCGATCTTGTGATCACCTCATAGATCTGGGTCCAGCAGCAGGAGAACATGGCGGCAGTATTGTGGCAGAGATTTCTGGCCACCAAGCTCAGCAAAAATCCATCAGCAAAAAGTTTCCTAACTCGAAAACATTACCTTATCTCTCTGGAGCAAAGCAAATAACGCCACCGGTCTCTCGGCGCAGTATTGAGAGCTATCTAAACATTAGAGGGGCCAACAAACATAATATTAACAATCTGAACCTCGATTTACCCCTGGGTATCTTCACCTGTCTAACGGGCGTCTCGGGCTCAGGAAAGTCGACACTGGCCCACGACATTCTTTACCTTAACCTCGCTAAGCAGCTCGGCATTATCAACTCCGAGGAAGCGGCACCCATCAAGTCCATTTCCGGTCACCAGCACCTCAACTCCGTCGAACAAGTCGATCAGTCCCCCCTCACTCGTACACCTCGATCCACCCCAGCAGTTCACACAGGTGCCTTTGACGCTATTCGCCAGCTCTTCACGCTGAGCCAAGATGCACAGGATAGTGGTCTAACTCCCGGCTACTTCTCATTCAACTCAGGTATAGGCCGCTGCCAGCGCTGCCTCGGCAATGGCTTTGAGAAAGTCGAAATGCAATTCCTCTCTGACCTCTTCATTACCTGCCCCGAGTGTGATGGGAGGCGCTACACCAGCAGAGCTCTCAAGTACTCCTATCATGGGCGTAACATTGCAGAAACGCTCGAGCTCACCATTACTGAAACCATCGCCTCAGCAAGCAGACACATCAAGAATAGCACGGGTAAAGAAAAACGGCTACTGAAGAAGATCATCACCACCCTTCAGCCTCTTATCGATGTTGGCCTTGGCTACCTGCGTCTTGGTCAACCTCTCAACACACTTTCTGGCGGAGAATCTCAACGCCTCAAACTCTGCAAGATTCTCACCGAGGCCGACAAATCAAAATCAAAACTCCTGATTCTCGATGAGCCTACTACCGGACTACATTTCACCGATATTGAAAAACTCTTAGAAGTCTTCCAACGTCTGGCAGACGCTGGCCACACATTACTTGTCATAGAGCATAATCTTGATGTCATCCGGTGTGCTGATCACATCATTGACCTCGGCCCTGGGCCCGGAGCCGAGGGCGGCAATATCATCTTCAACGGAAGCCCAGAGGACATTCTCTCTGAAAAATCAGCAACCGCTGATGCCTTGCGGATATCACCAGCAGGCAAATCAGCGAAAAAATCACCATCGCCCAAAACTGCCAAATATAACGCGAAA
>JBNABE010000082.1:0-8712 GCA_049631945.1 Akkermansiaceae bacterium | reverse complement strand
AGGGAAGGGCTGGGCTGGAAAAGATTTTCGACAAAGAGTTGTCGGGCAAAGATGGCTTATTGCGTGAAGACTATGATGTCGATGGGAGTCTGGTTTATAAAAAGTATGAAAAGCGACCCATTCCGGGTGGCAATGTAGTGACGACACTTGACCTAGCGTGGCAGAATCAGGCAGAGGCTGTGCTCGAGAAGTATTGTGAGCGTGGGGCGTTTGTGGTGATTGACATCCACACTGGTGAAGTGATGGCGATGGCCTCTAGACCGTGTTTTGATCTCAATGATTTTATACCTTTCATTAGCAATGAGAAGTATAAGGAGCTGCGTGAAGATCCTGGCAAGCCTCTGTTTGGGCGTGCTTTCCAAGGGGGTTATCCTCCGGCCTCGACCTTCAAGCCTATCGTAGCTGTGACCGCGTTAAGTAATGGTGAAGTGCACGAATTCAGCCTGATTGATTGCCCAGAGAAAATGAAGATCGGTAAGCATTGGTTTCACAACTGGTCGAAAGAACCTGAGGGTTTCATCGATGTGAAAAGGGCCATTGCTCGATCGTGTAACCCATGGTTCTATCAAGTTGGTATTCAGACGGGGCCGACCGCTTTTTTATCTGTGGCCAGACGTTTAGGGTTCGGCTCCAAGACGGGACTCCCTTTGATAGGTGAAACGGAAGGTCTCGTTCCGACCAACGAATGGATGGTCAAGAATCATAAACGAAGAATGATGGATGGGGATACGGCTAACTTGTCAATAGGGCAGGGGGTGATGTTGGCTTCGCCACTGCAGGTGGCACAGGGAATGGCTGGCTTGGCAAATGGTGGGGCTTTGCCGAAGCTTCAGCTCGTCAAGCAAGTGCAGAGTGTTAACGGCCGAGTGCTGGTATCGAAGGAGCCGGAGCGCCGAAATTTTCTTAATCTGGATCCTAATGCAGTGGGCGTGGTGCATGAAGGAATGATGCAGGTGGTCAACGCTGGCTATGGCACAGGACAACGTGCTAGATTGAGCTACACTGTTCTGTGCGGCAAGACTGGAACTGCGCAGTGGGGGCCGGAGTCAAAAGAGCAGAGGTTGGCATGGTTTGCTGGATTTTTCCCGTTAGAAAATCCTCGCTATGCCTTTGCGGCACTTTACGAAGGTAAGCCGGGTGAGAAGTTGAGTGGTGGTCGAAAAGCGGCTCCAATGGTTAGTTCGTTTTTTGAACACTTTAAAACAGAAATTAAGAAGTCAATCACGCCGCCACCGAGAGCCATGGTGATAGAGGACGAGGAAGGTTTTGATGTGCGCTCACTGGATGATGGTCCGGCACCACGGGCTATTCCCTTGGAAGAAGATGAAGATGGTGGTATTGTGCCTGCTGGTGAGGATCCTCGGCCTTTAAGAGCCATTCCTGTGGAGGATGATGAAGCGTTTTTTATCGATGAGATACCTCTCAATAACAGTGGTCAAAGGCCGCTGCGAGCAGTCCCAGTCGAGGAGGAATAATTGAAACTAGGATGAACGAAGCCCATGTTGATATTGTTTGACGGGGACAATAGCTTGAACAAATGAACGACGAACTTGAATCTGCCAAAACGCCAAGAAGCTTGCCCTTGAGCAAGCATCCGCACATTGCGAAGCTGGTCGGGCTTTTGCTGACAGGCTTGGCAGCTGTCATCCCCACAGTGGGAACAGTGTGGTTGTTAGTTGTGATTTACAAGGTGCTCATGCGTGTGGGTGATGAGCTGCTGCAGCTCGGGCTGAAAGCGATTAACTTGATGCGATCAGGGCCAGATTTGGTGTCTGGTGATTTTGCATTTTATGGCTCTGACTTTTTGCGATTCCTAATTCCTGTCTTTCTCCTGCTTCTGGTTGGCTTTGGTGTGGCTAATCGCCCCGGTCGAAAGATTCTCTATTGGCTCAATGAGGGTATGCAACGTGTTCCATACCTGGGCGCGGTATACTCTGCATTAAAGCAGTTTGTCGACGCGGTGAAGAATCTCGGTGGCGAGCGTAAGTTCAAGAGTGTTGCTTATATCGAATACCCAAGTCCCGGTTGCAGATTACTTGGCTTTGTGACAGGTAATTATCACGATGCCCAGACAGGTGAGGATGTGACGACGGTCTTCATTCCGACAAGTCCGAACCCAATGACTGGGTTTACGATCATCGTTGAAGATGACAAGGTAGAGGACAGTAGTATGAACTTGGAGGAGGCGAGCAAGATGATTTTGTCTGCCGGCTTGGTAGCACCTGAGTCATTTCGTGAGAAGGACTGAGGTCCATGTGTTTGGTTTGCCGCATCGTGCATTTGAACGACGCTCACATTATTTGAGCTGTTTTTGGGTGACAAGTGCCTCTATCTTTGTATTATTACGCATATGTTAAGCAATAATAAATCTTCAAATATTTTGATCATGGTTGTCACCGTTCTTGTATCGGTGGGAATCGGTTATTTCTTGGGAACGATGCAAGGTGGTGGCGATTCAAGCGTTTCCGCTGAGGTGAGTGAGGTGGAGGCTGGACCCGATGGAGACTCAGCTGCAAGTTCAACCGATAGCGAGCCCAAAGGTGTCACCTCGGCAGAGTTAGCTAAGCTGAAGAGTGTTCCTGAAACTGTTGAGTCGCCTCAAGGAGACTTTACTTTAGTTACAGTGATTGAGGGTGAGGAGCAAAATCGCTTTTTGAGATCTAGTCTACAAGCTGTGACAAATCAGCGACGTAATCTTGCCATGTTAAATCAGAATTTTAACCAGATGGACCCGAAGCTAGCCCAGCAGCGTGAGATTTTAGCTGGCCAAATTAATCAAGTTCGTCAGGCACTGGAACAGAACTTGAGGTTCATGGCCCAGAATTTTGGTTACACCCTCGCTAACAACTATCTATTGATTCCACACAATGCCACTCTGAGCTCTGTGGTGGGCAAGGGAGAGGATCAAATCAAAACAGTAATTTATACCTTTGAAGACTCCGAGAGCTATAAAAAGTTCCAAGAGAAAACAGATGCTTATGGTAAGCTCAAGCGTGATCAGGTGATGGCATATCGTGAAACTCTGACTGATGCCGAGAAGCAGGAGCCACTTCCCAAGATGCCACTGACAGATGATATGCAAAAAGCGCGCAAGGCAATGATTGCTGATTACAAATTTGATCCAGAGAGGAACTACGTGGTCGATTTTCAAAAAGCGGCACTTTATTTCCGCCCGGCCCAGCGCTAGGAGCTTTCTCAAGCTTTTACGAAGGCTAAATATCTGAGTGCTCGGCAGGCTGTTCGAAGTCTGCTGAGGCTGAATGTTCACCCAGATAATCTGCAGCCAGATCTTCCACTTCCATAAGTGAGGATACTGTACAGAGGCGTTGCCTAAGGGGCTTTGCCCCAGGAAATCCCTTGCAATAGGTCATCAGGCGGGAGCGCATCGCCATGATTGATTGGCGCTCGTTGCCGTAGCGGTCAGATGCCACAGCCATTCGACAGTGACGAACGATCATCTCCCAGCGTTCCGGTATAGGAACTGATTGTGGCTGATGTCCTGTTGCCAAATAATGTTTGGCTTCACGAAATACCCAAGGGTTTTGCATTGCAGCCCGACCAATCATAACACCTGAGACAGCGGTTGTTTCGCGACGGTGTTTGACGTCTGCACCAGTATGAATATCGCCATTGCCGATCACCGGAACTGAGACGTGACGCGCGCAGTTATCAATAACTTCCCAATTGGCAAGACCTCGGTATCCTTGAGAGCGGGTCCGCCCGTGAATGGAGATGGCTTGCATTCCTTCTTCTTGCAGTATGTGACAAACGTCTGGAGCATTGATGCTTTGCTCATCCCAGCCTATCCGTATTTTAGCTGTCACCGGCACCTGTTCTCCAACGGCTCGCGATACACCGGATGCAACGCTAGCTAGGCTTTCGCAGTTTTTCAGCAGAGATGAGCCACCGTTTTTGGCAACTACTTTGTTCACAGGGCAGCCAAAGTTGATATCGATGAAATCAGGTTGTTTCCAATCAATGATTTTCTTCGCCGCCTCGCCCATACGTTCACCATCACCACCAAAAAGTTGAACCCCACATGGGCGTTGTTCATCTGTGAACTCAGTGTATTTTCTGGTGCGGTCGTCCTGCCTGATGATGCCCTCAGCGGAGACAAACTCAGTGACCATGACATCCGCACCAAGCTCTTTGCAGATGGAACGAAAAACAACGTCAGTGACCCCGGCCATGGGCGCGAGGTAGAGAGGGAATTGATCGTTGGTGAACCACGGCAACATGCCTTATTCTTCCTCGCTTGAGCTGCGAACAAGATTGTCTGCAGCGTCTTGGTTGTTCTCTTCTGATAAGGGAGCTCCGTCTGCTGTGTCGGAAGCTGACTCGTCATTGCCTATAGATTCTGATGCTTTTTGTGCGTCTGCGATAATTTCAGGCTCAGGGATTCGTCCGCCTGTTTCTAGCATGGTGCTAATCTCATCTTGGACACTCTCGACTTCGCTGAGCGGAATATTCGGGTCTTTGACAATGAAAACATCGCCAGACTTACGATGCTCGTAGATGCGAATAATACCCGTTGCGGTTGGCTGGTTGTCTACCTCGACGAGTTGTTTTTTGCGTTCCAACATGACGGCAAGAATATAGCGAACATTCTCGGTGTGCTCTTCATCTTCCTCAATCAACCGGCGTAGTAGGTCGTCAGGGCTTTCCTCTGTGACTTCGACTTGTTCTTCTTTGACCGGTGCGCGATAGATACTTTGCCAATAAGAGAAAGGAGTAAGTTCATCTTCACCGCGCTGTTCCCAAGCCTCCGTACTGAAGTCTTTGCGTAAATAGCCACTGGATTCAGGGTCGGGAAAAATAGCGGTGCAAAATGACTCGCCGTCTTCGAAGTGACGTTCAGTGACTGCGCAGACGTGGGCACGCGATTTGATGGACCAGGGTTCATTGAGAGCCATGGGCAAAGTGTTTCGCTCAGTGAATCAAGTTTCAAGTTTAATACGCAAACAGTGTGCTTTTCTTCTTTTTGCAGAATGAGGGGTGGGCTGATTGGGAATTGATACAATAATGCATTTTGGGGACTTGATGATCAGAGGAGAGTAAAATGCGAAAAATAGAGTTGGCTTAGACTCGCTTCTGATTGTGGAGGAAATTTGTAAGGTTTTCAAAAGGCTTTAGGTAACTTATAAGTAACATCATGTCGGAAAATGAGAAATTAGCGCCTCAGTTGGAGCGGATGTCGAATCCCGCGAGCTCTCGATGGCCAAAAGCTATCGTGGCATTTTTTGCAGGTGTGACGATATTGATGCTGGCGGGTGTCGCCTGTTCTTATTTTCTTTATCTCAAGCTGGCGCAGGACCCTGTCGAGAAAATGGCAGATGCTCTTAGTGATGTGTTTGGCACGGAGGTCGTTGTGAGTGGCTCAACGGCAGTATTGGAAAAAGCTGAAATCGGAGAGCTAGCACTGGTTCAGCGCAAGACATCGGCTATTACCAAGTTCCAAACTACGTGGCTTGGCAGTGAGAAAACCTTGATCGTGAGAGCTGATTTCATCGTTAAAGCAGGTTTTGATCTGAGTGAGGGAGGGCAGTGGGGGATCTTGGATGGCAAAATTAATGGGGCTATGCCACGCGGTAAGGTGTTGAGCGTTGAGCCGCAGGGTGACTTTGAGGTGTATTATGCAGAGAGTGGTGCGATTAATCGCCTAAGCCCAGAAGACCATGCGAGAGCGTTTAACTATCTCAAAAACCAAGCCCGCAACGATGCCGAGCGTAGTGATATTGGGAAAGAAGCTGAACGTGTATTGCTACGCCGAATCGTAGATCGGATGGGCAAAGTAGGTGACGAGCTGACCTGGCAAGAGGAGCTCATCCCCTAGTGTTTTGATTTGTATGCGATTAGCTCTTAGTATTCGAAGAGTGGAATTGTAGCATTCAGGTTGAGCTCCTTAGGAGGGCTCAAATCAAAGGGGCCAGCATGCGGCGGGCGAAGCTTGCTTGCCAGGCTGACAGCTGTAACGATGACGATGGTGTCATCATTGGTCTGTGTGAGTTGAGCGACATGAAGTAAGGATGCAAAATGGGGTGTAATACCTAGCTCTAATATATCTCCTTGGTGGTAACCACGATGGGAGTTGGAGTAGGGTGTTGGGAATATGATCTCGGCAATGACAGGATAGGGACTTGGTTCGTTGTATTCGTCAGGCTGGGTGTATGCGCGCAGTTGTATGGCAAAGCCATCAGTGATTAAATCATCTTTGGTGAGCTTGCGGGATTGCGTGACTTGATAGGTGCCCTCTAAATAGCTCGAGAAGGTTTTTTCTCTATAGTTGGTTAGGTAGCTGTGCAGTAGGCTTCTGTTGATGGTAGAGAGCTCTAAAGGTGTGTAAACCAGATAGCTCTTGCGAAGCGTGGGTGCAGCATTTGAGGGTAGCTTAGGGGCGGTTTGGGAGGTGTAGGCGCGGGGGGTAGGGAGACGCTCCAGTTTCTTAAGTATCTCGTAATTACGTGGTATTTCGGGGTTGTTAAAAATCGAAATGCAGAGAGACCAGGTGAGAATCGTGAAGCAGGATGCGAGGGTTAGTGCGACAAACCACCAAAACCATGGTGGCCTGCGGTCGGCCAGACGTTGAATGAAAGATGATGGAAATTCCCCAGACATTGCTGGTGAATGGATAATGGATTGCTCAAGATCAACAATTAAAAAATAGACAGAAGTCAAAAACGACTGTTGGCTAATAGCAGATTGTCATATTAAGTGCCGGCGTTGGCTGGCAAGAATCTTGGCCGGGTAGCACATCATCATCATGTCTAAAATTCAAATTCTTGACGATACTCTTGCTAGTCAGGTAGCTGCAGGGGAGGTTGTTGAGCGTCCAGCTAGTGTGGTAAAGGAGTTGGTTGAGAACAGTATCGATGCGGGTGCTAGGCATATAACGGTAGAGTTGCAGCGTGGCGGCACAGCAATGATCAAGGTGACGGACGATGCTTGTGGCATGAGCCGAGAGGATGCATTGCTATCTCTGGAAAGGCACGCAACAAGTAAGCTCAAGAAGAGCGAAGACTTAGCCTCAATTTTGACCTTAGGGTTCAGGGGTGAAGCAGTACCAAGTATTGCCAGCGTCTCGCGGTTTCGCCTCTTTACGCGCGAGCATGGCAACGTGGCGGGAACAGAAATCGTGGTTGATGGAGGTCGTCTCAGTGATGTGCGTGATGCCGGTACGCCCGAAGGAACCAGCATAGAGGTCAAGCAGCTCTTTTACAATGTTCCTGCGCGAAGAAAGTTTTTACGTGCTGAAAGTACAGAGTCAGCGCATGTGGAGCACCAGTTCAGGTTACATGCATTGGCGGCTCCAGAAGTTAGGTTTACTTTGATTAAAGATGGGCGGCAGGTTTTTGATCTGGCTGCCACTAAAGATTGGCGGGTGCGTATTTCAGGCCTTGCGGGGCAACAGGCAGCCACAAGCTTAATTGAAATTCCAGCGACACCAGCAAAAGGAATGAAGCTGCGCGGTTATCTGCTTCCTGCACAATTTGCCCGCAAAGGGAAGCGCCAACAATATGTATTCCTCAATGGTCGCCCAGTAGAGGATTCAGCAATTTCTCGTGCATTGAGAGATGGCTATCGCGGGGCTATTGTCGAAGGGTCACATCCTGCCGCATGGCTCTGGTTAGATATGGATCCGAGCTTGGTTGATGTAAACGTTCACCCTGCCAAAAAAGAGGTTAGATTTCACCGGCCTCACGAGATTCGTGCTTTGATATCAGATGCTGTTGAGCAGGCACTGCGCGGTGATGAGGGCTCGTCTGCGAAGCAGGTGCAGGGTGCCTATGAAGATTTTTCCCCAGTTCAATATTCTGATCATGCAGCGACGTCAGTGGATTCTGACCTCGAGCCAGCAGCTTCAGATAAACCAGTTACAGTTAGCTCAATCGGTAAGTTGGGTAAGCAAGAAGATGTTGAGTCTGTCGCAGAGGATCAAGTGCCGAGGTCTTTTCCTTACCGTGATGAGCAGCAGCAAGATTTAGTTGATGGAGCTGGAGGGCAGCTTTGTGAACGACCAGCTTTTGATGTGATTGGCCCCTTGCACGATCGCTATATTGTGTTGGAGGGAGTTGAGGGCGCTGTGTTACTAGATCCTATTGCGGCACGTGAGCGTATCGTATACGAGCAGTTGCTTGCAGCAGCTGCCGCTGAAGAAGGGGCGATGAGTTCTCAGGGTTTGCTTGTTCCAGAGCTATTGGAGCTGGAGGCTATCGATGCTGATTTAGTGATTCGTCATGCGGATCATTTCGCCGATGCTGGTATACAGGTTGAGGCTTTCGGCGGATCAACGGTAAAAGTTAGTAGCGTGCCAAGCTTTCTCAAGGTGTCGGATGTGAGAGGCTTTTTGTTGGAACTCGTCGATGAGTTGCACGACACAGTGGGTACTCGCAAAGGTAAGGCAATGGCTTATGAGGCATTTGCTCAAGGGCTTGCCAGAAGAGTGGGTAGGCACGAACCTTGCAGAATTGATCATGCAGAAGAACTTTTGGCTGCGATGTTTGCGTGTGATTTGCCGTATTGCACGCCAGCTGGTCGGCCGACCTTGATTCATATTTCACTCAACGAGCTTGATCGTAAGTTCGGCAAGTAATCAGCTCTGATCAGGGCGTGAAAGCTTCCATCGGGTACAAAAATAAGGCTGAAAGCGAAGAATGTGACGATTTGATGGGGGTTTGCGCTCATTCATGTCATGCAAAAAATACATAAGTCTAT
>JBNABE010000081.1:0-8729 GCA_049631945.1 Akkermansiaceae bacterium | reverse complement strand
AACCCTCGATACGCGTGATTATCAGGCCTCACTCAATTCAGCCAAGGCAACTCTGGAAGAGGCTAAGCTGGAACGAGATCGTAACCAGAGGCTCTTTGATCAGCAGGCTGGCTCCAAGGAGTCGGTGGAGAAATCTATCCGCACGGTGCAAACTGCGCAGGCGAGCTTTGATAAAGCGAAGAAAGCATTTGAAGATACCAATTTGAAGGCACCCTTCTCGGGAGTCGTTGCTAAGGTGTTTGTGGATGATTTTCAAAATATTAATGCAAACCAGAATATCGTGGTGATGCAGGATACAACGACTTTCGAAGCGGTGATTGACATCCCTGAGACTCTCTGGGTGCTAGCTAAACCAGGATTGAGTAATCAGCAGCGCACTGAGCGCTCTCGCCCTGAGGTCCGGCTGACAGCTCTGCGCGGTGAAAGCTTCCCCGCAAGTATTTCAGAAACATCCATGCTTGCAGATCCAAAGACTCGGACATTTTCGGTAACCCTCGCTTTTACTCCTCCTGCGAATCTCAATATCAGCCCAGGAATGACTGCCGCGGCTATTATTCATTGGGCGGGCGAGGTGCCAGGAAGTTCACCCACATACTCCGTTCCGGTGGGGGCGGTGGGCTTTGATGATGCCGGTGAGGCCTATGTCTGGAAAATCGATGCGGAGAAAATGACGGCAAGCCGACTTGTCGTTGAGGCGGATGAGGTGACCAATGGAATGATCGGTATTTCTGGTGAGCTCAGTGAGGGTGAGTTGATTGCTGGATCTGGTATTGCCCAAATTCGCGATGGTATGGCACTCAAGCGCTGGCAACCGTAATCACGCCGGAAGAGTCTTCCATTAACGAACCATTTCGATTTCTATGAATATCGCAAAGTTTAGCATCGATAAAAAGACGATCACACTAGTGCTCACAGCAGCTCTGGTGCTTGGGGGTGCTATCGGCTATCAAAATATGAGCCGCCTTGAGGACCCTGAATTCACCATCAAGGACGCGTTGGTCATTACCCCATATGCGGGAGCCACAGCCCGTGAGGTTGAGGAAGAGGTTTCTGATGAGATGGAGGTGGCTGTGCAGAAAATGTCGCAGCTGGATGAAATCCAGTCTCGCTCGGAGCGAGGTTTATCAACGCTCACGGTGACGATGCAGGACAAGTATGATAAGTCCTCGCTACCCCAAATCTGGGATGAATTGCGCCGCAAGGTCAACGATGCTCAAAGTAGCTTGCCGCCCGGAGCTGGCCCTTCGATTGTGGTGGATGATTATGGTGATGTCTACGGAGTCTTTATTGTCTTCTATGGTGAAGGATATTCTTATGCCGAGCTCAAAAAAGTAACGGATATGCTGCGACGGGAGCTTTTGCTCGTGGAGGATGTCGCCAAAATCGATACCTTTGGGGAGCGAACTGAGGCGGTATATATTGAGCTCGACCGAGACCGCATTGCCCAGCTCGGGGTTCCTCCTTCCATCATCATCAAGGAGCTTCAATCTAAGAATCTCGTCAGTGATGCGGGCCGCGCTAGGGTAGGCTCTGAGTTCATTACGCTCAACCCAACTGGGGAATATACTACGGTAGATGACTTCAACGGCTTGCTTCTCAATGCTGATGATAAGCAATTTTACTTGCGTGATGTGGGAAAAGTAACGCGCGGTTATGTGGATCCATACAATAATGCTATTCTCTATGATGGAAGGAATGCTATCGGGCTAGGTATTTCTACGGTGTCTGGAGGCAATGTGGTCACCATGGGTGCGGCTCTTGAGGCTCGTCTCATGGAATTGCGCCCAAACATCCCATTAGGAGTTAAGGTTGGCGTTGTCTCTCTCCAGTCTGAGGCGGTCAGTATAGCAATCAAGGGCTTTGTTGTAAGCCTACTCGAAGCTGTCGCCATTGTTATTGTAGTTTTACTTTTTTTCATGGGGGCCCGCAGTGGGCTGCTCATTGGAGCAGTGCTAACGATCACGATTATTGGATCTTTGTTCTTTTTGGAGCGAATGGGGGTGGCCCTGGAGCGTATTTCGCTAGGAGCGCTTATTATCGCGCTGGGTATGCTGGTTGATAACGCGATCGTGGTGGTGGACGGTATTCTCGTGGGGCTCCAAAAAGGTAAAAAAGCCGTGGATGCGGCAATTGACGTGGTTAAACAGTCTGCGATTCCTTTATTGGGTGCTACGATCATTGCGATTATGGCATTTGCGGCCATTGGTACTTCACAGGATTCGACGGGCGAGTTCTGCCGTTCGCTCTTTCAGGTGATCATGGTTTCCCTTTTGTTGAGTTGGGTAACAGCGGTAACGTTGACGCCTCTGCTCGGAACGATGTTTCTCAAAAGGGTTGAAGCTAAGAAGGCGATTAAGGGAGAAGATGCTGAAGTCACAAATGATGATCCTGAGAATGAGGATCCTTACAATACAGCATTCTACCGCCGCTATCGAGGGTTGCTATCCACTTGCATTCATTATCGTTGGATCACTGTGGCTGCTGTTGCAGGAATCTTTGTCGCTGCAGTATTTGGATTTGGATTTGTAAAGCAGAGCTTCTTCCCGCCTTCAACAAGGCCACAGTTCATGGTGGATCTCTGGCTTCCCCAGGGAACTCATATTGAGCAAACTGAGGCCCGGGCTAAGGAGCTTGAGGCTGGAGTTAGGAAGATGGAGGGGGTCAGCCATGTTTCCAGTCTTATAGGCCAAGGTGGCTTGCGCTTTCTGTTGACCTATGCACCCGAACGAAAGAATTCCGCATATGCTCAGCTTCTTGTTGACGTTGAAGATCCAACTCACGTGGATAAACTGATTCCCAAAGTTGATGCCTACATCAAACAGAATTTTCCAGATGCCTTGGGTTATGGCTACAAGTTCGAGCTTGGGCCTGGATCGAAAGGTAAAGTGCAGGCGCAATTTATTGGCCCAGATAGCGACATACTGCGTAACCTTGCCAATCAAGCTCGCGATATCATGGAGGCGAACCCACATTCGAAGGCTGTGCGCACGGACTGGCGTCAGCGTACGAAAGTTATTAGGCCTGTGATTATCGAGGAGCAGGCCAACCTAATGGGTATCGATCGCAAAGATATTGCCGATGCAGTGAGGCGAGCCTTCCAAGGGCAAGCCATTGGGGTTTATCGTGAGGGCGATCTGTTGTTGCCTATGATCATGCGTGCACCCGAACTTGAGCGCGACGATATTGACTCTCTGAGAAGCATTCAAATCTGGAGCTGGTCCGCGCGCCAGCATATCCCAATTACCGAGGTGGTATCAGGGTTTGAGACCAGCTATGAAGATGAGATCATCATACGCAAAGACCGGAAGCGTACCATAACGACCTTTTGTGACCCTAGCTCAGGAACAGCTAGTGAGCTGTTAGCTGAGCTGATGCCCAAGATCGAGGCCATCGAGCTGCCTGATGGTTATCAGTTGCACTGGGCAGGTGAGTATGAGGACTCTGGCAATGCTCAGGGCTCATTAATGGCAAGCATACCTGTGTTTATTGGATTGATGATTCTTGCGACTATTTGCCTGTTTAATAATTTACGCCAACCTCTGGTGATTTGGCTTTGTGTGCCGCTGGCTCTGATTGGAGTTTCTGTGGGCCTCTTGTCTACTGGTCAGCCCTTTGGCTTTATGGCCTTGCTAGGTTTCTTGAGTCTCTCCGGCATGCTGATCAAAAATGCGATTGTTCTTATTGATGAGATTAATGCTCAGCAAGCGGAAGGGGCCAATCCAATGGAGGCGATATTGGCTTCCGGAACAAGTAGGTTACGTCCAGTCGCCATGGCGGCTTCCACCACGGCCTTGGGTATGCTCCCCCTGTTCTTCGACGCATTCTTTGTATCAATGGCGGTGACTATTGTCTTCGGCTTGGTCTGTGCCACTGTATTGACGATGATAGTCGTGCCTGTCTTCTATGCGATTGTTTATCGTATCAAGTAACTGTCGCTTTTATGTCGTCATCAAACCTTATGCCTATCAAAAAAGGACGATACACCTCGCTGCTGATTTGCTTGCTGGTTACGATGGTGGGCTTGCCGCTGCTTGAGCACTTGTCTATCGGTCGTATCTTGCTGAGTATCTGGTTTTTGCTGACCGCGGTCATATTCATGGTCTCACTCAGTGGCAACGGTAGGCAACACCGTATCGTTCTAATTGGTGCAGGTTTTTTTTGTGTGCTGTTATTGGCAAATTTGTTGATGGAGTTATTGAACTGGGATTCATACGCTTTTCGTCTGTTAGCCTTGCCATACGGCTTGATTTTTCTCGCGTGGCTTACTGGTCTGATCTTGAGCTCTATCTTTAGAGCGAATCGTGTCACACCGGATCTGATCTCAGGCGCCGTGGTTGCCTATTTGCTGCTCGGTATTTGTTGGGGCGCTCTTTACTCACTCATCGAACTGATTCAACCAGGGTCCTTTTCATTTAGTCACGGGGGCAGAGATGTATCCTCTCTTTTCTATTATAGCTTCGTTACGCTGACTACCCTGGGATACGGGGATATCTTGCCGCTGACGAAAATTGCCAGGACTACTGCATATTTAGAGTCTGTTACTGGTGTGATGTTTACCGCTATTCTCATTGCGGGTCTAGTAGGTGGCATTCGTCTCGGGAGAGTGGATTCAGATAAGTAAGGAGGGATAAGAATAGAGGTGACTGATCGCAGATCGTCGACCTTGCTTTGGAGAGGAATACCTAGGCTACTAATAAAAAAGATTGCCATCACTCGGAGATGTCGTAATAATTAAGGTATCTTGATATTTTATTTACAAGATCATTCATCGTTGAATGAAACCGCAACCCTAACCTGCGGGGGAGTATTTGGAGACTCCCGATGCCAAAGTGTCACCCGCAGAAACCTGTACTCACGTAATCGTGATCACAAACAAAAGTCGATAAAGTGGGCGGCTTCTGTTTGTAATATATTCACCCGCCACTTCATCGTCGTTAACTAACAACCCAATGATCCAACCCAACCATTCCGAGCAAAATAACCTAAGTGAAAAAGCACAAAAAACCTCCCGCCAGAGAACAAATACGAAGCCAGGGAAAAAATCTCGAATACAAGAGTTTGGCCTGCAAGCTCCTACTAACAAAGTGAAAAATTTTGTCCTCGATACGAATGTCTTGTTGCATGACCCTGGTTGTCTTAACCGCTTTAAAGATAACCACATTTGTATCCCTGTGGATGTCCTAGCTGAGCTGGATAAGTTTAAAGGGGAGCAAAGTGAACGAGGCGCCAACGCGCGTCAGGTGCATAGAAGGTTAACAGAGCTTTTTTCAACGGGCGACGTGGTGACATCTGGAGTTCCTACAGAGGGGGGCGGCACGATCCGCTTGGTGATTTATGATCCAGATTTTTGCGAGGAAAATTCGAAAGAGCTGGGTCAGTTTTTGCGCGTTTTTCCAGACCGAGAGCGAGTTGATCACCGGATTCTAGCCGCGACTGTGTTATTGATGGAGCACAATGACACCCCAGTGGTGCTCGTGACAAAGGATCTAAATATGCAACTCAAAGCACGTGCTGTGGGTATTGATTGCGAAGATTACCTCAATGATAAGGTAGATCCAGCGGAAGTCAGCAGCTATGACATGCGCTGCGTTGATGTTGATCCATCTGAGTTGCAACGCTTTGCTAGTTCTGGGGAGCTAGCCCTAGAGCACCCTCGTCGAAAGGAAATCATACTCAATCAATATGTTTTACTCAAAGCAGGTGAGAAGCAAACCATGCCTGCGCGACTTGATGCGAATGGCACTTTCGTCCGTCTTCAGATTCCTGAGGTGCTACGAATCCCAGATGGCCATCATCTCAAGCCCCTTAACCTGGGTCAGAAATGCCTGATTGATGCGCTACTCAACCCAGACATCTCACTAGTGACATGTTATGGACAAGCGGGAACCGGTAAAACCCTCGTTGCTGTTGCAGCTGGATTACACGAGATGTTCAACCGCCGTTATAATGGGCTGACTATCAGTAGGCCTGTGATTTCGATGGGGGATCAATTAGGGTTTCTTCCAGGCACCTTGGATGAGAAAATGAAGCCTTGGTTGCAACCTATCTATGATGCATTGGACTTACTCATGCAGCCAAGTAATACTCAAGGACCACGTCGTAAGCAGCAGAAGAAGGAAAGCTCGGGCGAGGCTGCTAGCAAGCCATATGATGCGCTTATTGAGCGTGGTATTATTGAAATTGAAGCTCTTTGTTATATCCGTGGACGTTCGATACCGAATCGTTTCTTTATTCTGGATGAAGCGCAACAACTAACTCCACAGGAAGCCAAGACGGTTGTGACGCGCATGTCGCGCGGCTCAAAGCTTGTACTTGTGGGCGATCCTGCACAGATTGACAACCCGTATGTAGATAGCCGTAGCAATGGCCTTGTTTTTACCAGGAATAGACTCAAGGGACAACCATTCGCTGCCCATGTCACATTGCTCCGAGGTGAACGTAGTCCCTTAGCTGAGGCAGGTGCGCAGTTGATGTAGCATTGCTACTATTGGTATTGAATTTCCGAGTAATGCTGTTCATTAATAGCTCTGCTCTGCGATTTCTTATGTGCCCTTCAAGTCGATATTTTTCTCTAATACTAGTGGTATTACTGTCGGGTTGTGCTGGAGACGCTGGTCGTGAGAAGCCATGGGTGAGCACGATTCGTCATGAACTTGGTTATTTAGGTGCTCGCAATTGGGTCATTGTTGCTGAGGCTGCATTCCCCATTCACAGTCGCCGTGGTCTCAGTGTAGTTCAAATCAATGGCGAAATTCCAGTGGTTGTTGATGCTGTTGAGCGCGTAATTGAGGAGAAGTCTCATGTGAAGCCGCGCCTCTATGTCGCGACAGAGGCGGGCAATGTTCCTTATGACTATGCTCCCGGTATTAAGAATTATCGGGCGCAATTGAAGCAAGCCTTGCATGGGCGTGAGACGGTTCAGATTGAGCATTCGATTTTACTAGAGATGCTCAATGATGCCAGTAAGACGTATCGAGTGCTTGTGCTAAAGACCCGAAGTGCCTTGCCTTATACTTCAGTATTCATGGAGCTGGGCAGTGGCTATTGGGATGCTGAGTCTGAATCAGCACTTCGAGAGGTGATGGAAAATGAGAGGAAGCCCTAGCTAAATATTCGACCCAATGGCAGCACCTAAAAAAATTGATCAAGATCTGATGCGCGAGCGCGAAGAGGCGTGGGTTGGTGACGCCGTGCTGGCTTTATTCATGCGTCGTCTGATTCTAAGAGAGCAAAGTAAAATGGACGGAGAAATGTTCATACGATGTACATCGAACGACTTTCTTCGTAACATCGGCAACCCAACCTCGGTTGAGGCCTTAATTGGTCGTATTTATGAAGAGCAGGGCCTAGCAGCGGCTTTTGAGTGGATGGAATATCAATTGCTTCCAGTATTTCGGCAGCAGGAGAAGAATCATCGCCACCGTGAATCTCAGAAGCCTGGTAAGAGACAAAAAAAGCGGCGCTAGTTTGCTAGTGAGCGTATGAAATTCTCGAAGTAATCGACGCCTGCCTCTAAATCGGCAACACGAATAAACTCATCTTTTGTGTGAGCCTGATTAATAGATCCTGGGCCGACACAGATGGAGGGTATTCCAGCAGCGTTGAGGTGTGCAGCATCTGAAAACCATGGAGCGCTTACGGTTTTGGATTCGGGGTTTGCAGCCTGCATGCGCATGATCCATGGGTTGTCATCACTTACTTCCATTGGTGGGTTTTCATGAGGATTGACGACCTTGATGGGAAGATCTTGTTCAGCGATTACTTTTTCAACAAGTGAAAGGGCACCACATTCCTCGTAGAGTGCTGGTGTCGTGCGTATGTCAATTTGAGCAGATGCGAAGTCAGGAACAATGTTGGGCTGTTTGCCACCTGTGATGGTGCCAACGTTAAGAGTCGAATAGCTGAGACTTGGATGTGTATAAGTCGCAAGCTTAGCCGTAATTGATTTGTCAAACTGATCGAGTGCTCGCGCGATTTTTAGTATAGCGTTGTCTCCTGCCTCTGGTTGGGATGCGTGTGCTGCTTTGCCAGTTACCTGAAGCGTTGCCCAAAGTGAACCCTTGGTGACATTGACGATCTCAAGTGAGGTGGGTTCACCGGCAAGGGCAAACTCGTATTCTGACGCGTGGTATTTTCCAAAGTGTTTCGAACCATGCTGCGATGCCTCTTCTCCCATAAAGCCGACGAAGTCGATGGCAACCGGCAATGTGGGCAGAATGTCGGCACAATTCTTCAGCGCTTGGAGCATCGCTGCCATAGGGCCTTTCGTGTCTGATGCTCCACGACCTAGGATTCGGCCATTATCCGTTATGGTGCCGAAGGTGTCCATATCCATGCCCTCTACACTCACGGTGTCGAGATGAGGACAAAGTAAGATGCGGGGTCTCTCATCTGGCGTTGAACCTTTGTATGGGCATCTACCAATGACGTTAGGCCTGCCAGGCAGAACCTCGTCCTGAGTAACGAAAAAGCTGATATCCTCTAAAAACTGATCCACGTAATCAGCCATTGCCGCCTCACCGTCGCCTGTGGGGTTGCAATCGGGATTCACACTGGGAATGCGGATAAGTCTCTGTAACAGGGTAACGACGTCGCTTGGCATGGGGGCACAGATAAACAGGAAATGATGTAATTGCTCTAAAAAAATGCTATTTGGATTCTGATTTTTGGGGCTAGATTATCGCTATGCACCGCGACATAGAAAAAGTCCTGATTGATGAGGAGATTAT
>JBNABE010000080.1:0-8929 GCA_049631945.1 Akkermansiaceae bacterium | reverse complement strand
CTTCGTAGAGTTTGGATTTGCGTCTTGAAAAAATGATTCCAAATAATGCTCTAAAATTTGGCCAGGATGACCGAGGCAAGCTGCGTCTGGCGCCACGGCTTTTGCCTGATGTGGATTGGGAATCTGATGTGATGCAGGGGGAGATCTTTGGTCCCTTGTTGCCAGTTCTGTGCTATTCTGATTACGAAGATCTACTCGGCCGCTTAGCTAAGCATGACTCACCGCTTGCATTATATATATTTAGTGAAGATCCGCTTATGAAGAAGAAGCTGATGAATGATGTCCGCTCGGGAGGGGTATGTATCAATGACACCATGAAGCAGGGTTCAAGCCTAGAGATGCCCTTCGGGGGAGTCGGAGCTAGCGGTTATGGTCGCTACCGCGGTAAGGCTGGGGTGCGGGCTTTTAGCTATGAGCGGGCGGTGGTGACTAAACCAACATGGGGGCCTGACTGGTTTGAGCTCATGCCACCGTATGGTGACAAGATCAATTTTTTGAAGCGTTTCCTGCGCTAAAATACTGCTCGCATAGGCGTTTGCGTTCATCGAAAATATGGCGAAGTTTGTTTTTAACAAACAGTGCATGGACGATAACACCGATGATGCCAAAAGGCATGACATAGGTGACGTCGTCAGTCATAAGGACGCCATCTTCTCTCTCTTCGAAACGGTGAGTATGGTGCCAGACTTTGTAAGGACCAATGCGTTGGTCATCGACGAAGGATTCCTTCTCGTTAACTTTGGTTATTTCGGTGAGCCATGTGACCCATGTGAACGGAGCAACCTTCACTTTGTAGCCGATCATCTGGCCTTCGTGTGCGGTCTCAGAGTTGCAGTGGGTGATTTTGAACCCAACAGATTCTGGAGTCAGCTTGTCCAGGTTTCTTGGTGTGGAGAAGAATGCCCATGCTTCATCAAGGCTGCAGTTAATGTGTTGTTCTCTTTTGAGTTGATAAATCATGGCTTGGTAAGTTTTCCGTATTTTGACTTCGGATCAATGGCGTGACAGAGTGCTTTTGCTTTATTAGCTTGAGGGTGTTTTTCGTCTCTGAAGGTAAGCCATGCATAATACAGAATGACCTGGCGCTCGTTGTTTGCCAGATTTGACGGGCCATCTGCAGCAATGGGGACTAGCTTTTCGAAGTCGGCGATGGCGATTTTGCGGCGCCCAAAATTTTGAGGCACCTTGTATGAGCCAATAGCACGGATCAGTCGCACTCTCGGTTGTGTCGGTGCCCTGTCAACAGCCTCATCCATAAGCTTTTGACCCCTTTTGAGATACTTAAGCTTGGTCAGCACCCAGAAGCTGGCTTTGGCACGCAGGGCGCAAGCACTACCCAAGTATACGCGGGCTAGCTGGTCGCTGGGGTTGGTTTTGAGTATGGCTTCGTAGCGACTGATTTGGGAGTCGATCTGACCGGTGCTGCCATTGAGGCAAATGTTGTGCCACTGATGGTAGATCTTGTTGTTTGATTCAGCTTGTGAATTGGGCTGCTGATTTTGACTATGGCTGGTCCCTGTTAGCGTGAATGCTAACAAAGCGATTGCAATAGAGCGTGTCATTACGATTGATGATGTCTAAACACCTGCGCTTAAAACATTCGTTGCGTAGTCGATACGTTGTCGATCCTTGCCGTATGATTCGCAAATGAGGTTTGCTGAGATTCGAGCACTCTCGTAGATCGTTGGTAATCCGCTGCCGGGGTGAGTGCCACCACCGACAAGGTAAATATTCTCAAAGCCCTTGAGTTTGTTTTGTGGACGCAGATAGAGCATCTGGTCCATGGTGTGGGCTAGGTTGAAAGTAGCACCTATAAAGATGTTACCGTCTTCCCAGCCTTTCGGGGTAATGCAGCGTTCCTCAACAATGTGTTCCTTGAGGTCTTTCATGCCGGTATTTTCAATGATGCGATCAAGGATTTTGTCACGATAGGCTTGTTTGGTTTCCTCCCATGACTCTCCGTTGCGGGTGTTGATGGTGGGCACAAGAATGTATATCTGAGAATGCCCTGGAGGAGCTACTGTAGGGTCAGTGACACTTGAGTTCCTGATGTAGATGGACATATCATCGGAAACTACTTTCTCGTCTTGTATGTCGCGTAGGTTTTGGTGGTAATCTTTAGCAAAGAGAACGTGGTGATGTGGCTCATCCTCATAGATCTTGTCGAGGCCAAGGTAGAGCATGAAGGTGGAACACGAATACTTTTTCTTTAGAAGGGACTCTCTACTCTCGTTTTTCTCACCGAAAATTGTGGAGCGCGCGTGCGCGTAGTCAGCATTGACGATGAGATTGTCGCAGCTGAGAATTTCACCGTTGTTCAGTAAAACGCCAGAGGCATCCTTGCCCGTGTATTGAATCTCTTTCACCTCCGTATCGAGTCTAAGTTTGCCACCTTCCTCTTCGAAAACCTTAGCCATGCCTGCCGAGATGTTGGAAAGTCCACCTTGGACGTGGTAGATACCGTGGGCGTATTCGATGTAGGATAGGATGCTAAACAGTGCGGGGCAATTCCATGGAGACATGCCCAAGTACTTGGCTTGGAAGGTAAATGCGAGCTTGAGGCGCTCATCGGTGAAGTACTCGCTGAGCACATCCATAACAGATTTGCGAGTTGCAACGTAGGGGAGTGCCTTAAGCATGTGAGGCTTGAAGTAGCTTTTGAGCTTGTGGTAAGAGCCCTGCAGGCAAGGAAATATGGTGCGCAGCTTATCGGCATGGTCCTCCATAAAGCGCTGATAATTGGCAGACTCGCCAGGGAATGCAGCCTCAATATTACGTATCATGGTTTCGGGGTTGAAACTGGTCTCCATGGATACGTTACCCCACGTGAGAGTGGTCATGGGGTCGAGTTTTACAAAATCCATGTAGTCTTCCGGCTTTCGGCCGGTCTCTCCAAATACTTCGTCGAGTGTGAACTTTTGGTGCAGGAACGTGGGGCCCGTATCAAAAGTGTAATCACCTGCTTGAATGGGGGCGTTTCGACCTCCAATCGTGGTTGCTTTCTCAAGAATGGTGACGTCATAACCGCGATGGGCTAGCATCATGCCGCTGGTGAGTCCTCCAGGACCAGCTCCGATAATAATAACTTTTTTTTGCATCTTTTGAGAGATTAATGGCTGGCGCTTGAGCAAAAATGCCCTAAGTGCGATGCAATATGACATATAGCTTAGATGGCACAACTTGAAAGATTGGCATTTATAGATTGTAGAATCTTTTGTTTTTTAAGATTCCGCGCTACGGAAATTGATTTGCCAATCTTTCACGATTCATATATTAATTATTCAGTTTGTGTGCCACCGGTTCTATTGGTCATCTCATCCTGCTATTTATCTCACTATGTTCCCCGCTAGTTTGCTCAAAATCCTCTTGTTGATCTCTCTTGGAGCCCTGTGCTCCTGCACGACCAATCTTACTGAGTCTGTTGCTGTGGTAAAAACCCGAACCTTAGCTCTAGTGAGTAGAGGCCCTTCGACCCTGAGCAATTTTTTGCCTGAGCCAGCATCTGAG
Organism: Akkermansiaceae bacterium; assembly: GCA_049631945.1. Lineage (GTDB taxonomy): Bacteria > Verrucomicrobiota > Verrucomicrobiia > Verrucomicrobiales > Akkermansiaceae > Oceaniferula. Next base: position 5,422 of record JBNABE010000080.1, on the reverse strand, counting down.
AGAACGATTAACAAGGCGAGTGGGTTGCCGAAGGATAAGCATGGCATGCCAACTTACTCTAGCCATTCGAACAGAACCAGATATGTGCGCACGACAGCATACTCTCACATGGAGAATGAGCCAGGCGCGTTCGGCATGATCAGTGCGGGTGGTAGCAGGCTCAAGTATGGCAGTGTTCGGAGTGCTGCAGCTGACTGGTCAGTCTATCCTCTGGGAACCAAGTTCCGCGTGAAGGGGCAGCCTCATATTTATCTTGTTGAGGATTATGGGTCGTCACTTGCTGGCACTAACACGATTGATATTTACAAGCCCTCGCTGCGTTACATGAATAAATGGGGTACTCGTCATACCGAGATCACGGTCATTCAGTGGGGTTCTTATGAGCGCAGTGCTCGTCTTCTCAAAGGTCGCATTAGTCATGATCATTGCCGCCAGATGTATTACAATTGCAAAAGAAAGCTCAATAGTCGTCTTGTTAGTAGCGATATTAAGAGAAACGGCGCCCTTTAGCGTGGCTGATTCTTTTTATTTTTAATCTGCGCGTGAAGGTTTTGTCATGAACAAGCAAGAGCGTGCTAATTATGTCGTTGGAAGGCTCGAGGAACTGTATCCAGAGACTCCAATTCCACTCGATCACACTGACCCTTACACGCTTCTGGTTGCGGTTTTGCTGTCTGCCCAATGCACCGATATCAGGGTGAATCAGGTAACCCCAGCTCTCTTTAAACTAGCCGACAATCCGGCAGATATGGCGAAGGTGCCGATAGAAGAGATTAAGGCTATTATTCGTCCCTGTGGGCTTTCTCCGAGGAAGTCGAAGGCGATCTCAGTGCTTTCTCAGATGCTAATGGATCAACATGGGGGTCAAGTGCCTGAGGATTTTGAAGCCTTGGAGGCCTTGCCTGGAGTCGGACATAAAACCGCTTCTGTGGTGATGGCGCAGGCTTTCGGAGTACCGGCTTTTCCGGTAGATACGCATATTCACCGATTGGCGAAGCGCTGGCGACTGGCTCCCGGAAAAAACGTCGTTCAGACGGAAAGTTACTTGAAGCGACTTTTTCCCAAAGACAAGTGGAACAAGCTGCATCTGCAGATCATTTTCTACGGCAGGGAATACTGCAGTGCCCGTGGTTGTGACGGAGGCACTTGTGAGATTTGCCGCACGGTAAATGAACGGTGAATGCCCGCTGATTATTTGCCAGTGTAGGCCTTGGTGAAGGCCTCGATGGTTTCGTCCAGACCTTGAGCATTTGCTGGGTCGGTGGTCTGCTTGCATTTCATGGCGTGAATGATGATCTGGTGGATGAGAGTGAGTTTGTTGAGATAGCTATCTTTGTCACTTTCAGCCTCGGCAAGCTTGAGGCGCTGGGCGAGGAAATACTGGGTCATGGTGTCTTGAATCTTGGTAGCGTGCTCTTCTTTGTTGGTGACCCAGCGTGAGATTTGGTTGGCATTTTTGCCGGCATCCTTGGAGAGCTCGTTGATCTGGTTCATCGCCTTGGCAATGGTTTTCTGATGGGTCTGCAGATCAATTAACACGGTATCGTCTGAGTAGATGCCACAGGGTACCTGGCAGTGGGCATATAGGCTGGATGTGGTTGCGAAGGAGAAGAGGGTAACGATGGCAAGGAGTAGGTAGGATTTCATATTGGTAAAAAAATAAGCGTGGATGCGAGCTGGTGCACGCGAAAAATCAGAGGGATTTTTTCCAGCGAGCTACCTCGGCACGAACGTTGTCAATACTGGGTGCTCCAGGGTTGGTGCGGGCAGCGAGTGCGGTCTCGAGGTCAAAGACGTCTTTGGCATCGGAGCCGTAGTGTTCTGAGACTTGGGAGAGGTCTAGCTGGTCGAGAGGAGTCTTGGTCTGCACGCTGAGAGCGACCGCTTGGCCCACCAGCTCATGTGCGTCGCGGAAAGGTACGCCGTTTTTCACTAGGTAGTCGGCGAGGTCGGTGGCCAAGAGCAGTGGGTCGGAGGCGGCGGCTTCGCAGGTTTCTAAGTTGATGGCTATGTCGGCAATCATCTCGGCATTGACCTTGAGGGCAAGGCTGAGCGTGTCTATGGAGTCAAATAGGGGTTCCTTGTCCTCCTGCAGGTCGCGGTTGTAGGTGAGGGGAAGTCCTTTGGCTGCCGTGAGTAGTGCAACGAGGTTGCCATAAAGCCGCCCAGTTTTACCGCGGGTAAGTTCGCAGACGTCTGGGTTTTTTTTCTGCGGCATTAGGGACGAGCCCGTAGTGTGGGCGTCTGAGAGAGTAGCAAAACCAAACTCGGAGCTGCACCAGAGGATCAGATCTTCAGAAAGTCGAGACAGGTGGGTGCCGCAAAGCGCCATGGCAAAGAGAAACTCCGCCATGTAGTCACGGTCCGAAATCGCGTCCATCGAGTTGGTGGTTACACCGTCAAAACCAAGCTCCTCAGCAATTTGCTGCCGGTCGAGATTGATGGTCGATCCAGCAAGAGCGCCTGAGCCTAATGGGCAGATATTAACCCGCTTACGACAGTCAGCGAGACGAGCTTTATCCCGCTCGAGCATTTCGACATATGCTAGCAGATGGTGACCAACTGTTACAGGCTGGCCACGTTGGAGGTGAGTATAGCCCGGGATGATTGCTGTGGCGTATTGCTCCGCTTGTTTAAGCAGTGCTTTTTGTAAGCTGTTGATCAGCTCAGAGATGTTATCAATTTCCTCTCGGCAGTAGAGCCGTGTGTCGGTGGCAACCTGATCATTACGAGAGCGAGCAGTGTGCAATTTAGCACCCGCCTCGCCGATCCGAGCGGTCAAGGCAGACTCGATATTCATATGGATGTCCTCGAGCTCTATGGAAAATTCAAACTTCCCGTTCTCGATAATATTTTTGATCTCGTTCAGACCAGTTTCGATAGCCCTGAATTCATCGTCGCTTAGGAGTCCTGCTTTTACTTGCGCCCTAGCATGAGCGATGGAACCTGCAATATCATGTTGATACAGGCGCCAGTCATAGGAGATGGATTCTCCATACTGTTGCACGAGATCTGCAGTTGCTTTGGCGAAACGTCCTTTCCACATGCAGGGTTTCTAGCGTCTTTGTGGCATTTTGGAAACCACGGAATGCAAGGAATGTGTCCATGGCAATGCAAGCCGCGATTTTTTTTTGTTATATCTGAGGACGATTCGGTGTTGAGCTCACTCGTGAGGATGCTCTTTGAGGAGTTCCTCGGGGCTGTAAAAGCCCTCTTTGTCTTTAGTGAAGGCACGCACTTCGGCTACCTCCTCAGGGGTTACGACGGAGGATTTGTTATCAAAGGTATTTCTCACGAAGGTTAATACGGCTGCGGTTTCTTTGTCGTCGAGCACATCTTTGAATGCTGTCATGGGAACGTGACCTGGATATTGCTTGCCCTTAACGGTGATTGGGCCATGTAAGCCGTGTAGGGTGAGTTTAATCAAGCGCTCTTTGCTGCCGGTGACCCATTTACTTTTATCGAGCGGTGGGAAACCTGAGTGGGGGAGCCCTTTGCCATCCTGTTGGTGACAAGTGGCGCAGTGGCCTTCTCGATTATATATTTCAGCACCTTGTCCGAAAATCCTTTTGTCACCTCCTTTGAGCTTTGTTTTGAGCAGGAAAAAGGGCTCGTCATGGAGTGTTTTGTTTTGAAGTGTAGCTTTCGCATAGCGAAGTGAGCCTTTCATCAAGCTTTCGAGTGGTTTTTTCTCGGCGTTCTCTAGGATCGGCAGGCCCACTTCTTGCGGTAGCCATGAGGCCGCTGTGATGGCCTCGAGCCGGACTCTGCCGTGTTCGTCATTGGCGGCCTCCATGAGTAATAATGCGTGGTCATCGAGGTGTTCCGTGTTGAAGCGTAGTACTCTGACTGCGGCAGACCGGATACGGTGGTCAGGTGATTTGAGCAGTGTTCGGAGTAATTCTGAGTCAACCTGATTAAGTCCCCAGCTAACCCAGAGAGCCTCGAGCTTGTGGTGATCGTCTGATTGCTTGGCAACCCACTTTTTGAGTTCGGGAAGAACCTCATCCGCGCTGTGGCCACGCAGTTCGCGACGAGTCCGGTAACGGGTACGATCTTCGGGGAGTTTCAGGTTTTCGAGTAATTCGGCAATGCTTGCTCCGTGAACTTTGGCTGGTTTAACCAGCGGGCGGTCGGGGTAGGTGATACGGTAGATGCGGCCATGAACGTGATCTCGGTTTGGGTCACGCTGGTTGTGCTGGGCGTGTCCAATGAGGGCGTTGTGCCAGTCCGCCACATAGAGAGATCCATCCGGCGCGAATTCCAGATCAACTGGGCGGAAGTTGGTGTCTGCTGAGCGGAACAGGTCCTGGCGGTGCTTGGCTTTAAATCCAGCCCCGTCCTCGATGATTTGGTGCTGCTTGGCGCCGAGAAACCCGATGTTGTTGCAGATGAGGAGGTCTCCTTGGACCTCATCGGGGAAATGACGGCTCGATACAAATTCTAGTCCAGAGGTGGGTCGAACCCTGTGGTTGGAGAGAATACCGGGTGCATACATGCTCACTCCATAAGAGCTTTTTACTGTGCCGGGCAACAACCATGAGGCGCTAGGTCCGGAGGTGTGGAGGAAGAAATCCTGGCCGAAACGATCATAGGCGGTTCCCCAAGGGTTGGGGATATGCAGCTGGGCGTAACGAATAAGTTTTTTGCGTTGCGGTGAATAGCGGAAGAATCCGCCATTGGTTGCCCGGACCGGTCCATAGGCAGTCTCAATATTCGAATGGAGGAAGATACCCTCGCTGAGTAGAATGGCTCCCGATGGATCCGCACAGAAAGCACCAATGGCATGGTGGGTGTCGTGATCATCAAATCCACTCAATACAACTTCCCTGACGTCATATTGGTCATCTCCGTCAGTGTCCTTGAGTAGCACCAAGTGGCCAGACTGGGCGACGTAGACACCTTCTGATGTGATTTCAAAACCCATCGGGATATGCAAGTCTCCAGCGAAGGTGGTTTGCTTGTCCGCTTTGCCGTCGTTGTCGGTGTCTTCGAGGATGATAAGCTTGTCGGTGGGCTTCGGGTCACCAATGCGGTAGTGCGGGTAGCTGGGCATGGTGGCGACCCAGAGCCTGCCCTTGTTGTCGAAAGCCACTTGCACTGGGTTGGCGAGGTCCTTGAATTCTTTTTCCGAGGCGAAGAGCTCCATTTGATAACCCTTGGCAGTGGTGATTTTGGTCTGGGATGATTCGCCTGACTGATACTCGAGCTTGCCGTTCTTTCCACTTGGCTTGTAGTTGGTTTTGACGGGGGAGAGCTTGAAGGTCTTGGCATCCGCGGCAGCAAGGTCCATTTCCTTGCCTTGAACCGCCTGCCAGATGGCCTGATCGCGGACGGCGGTCATCTCGCGGGTCTTCTGATACTCGTCCCTGTAGTTCTGTGGTGGGGCGTTCTTGCCGCCTCCGCGGCGGCCGTAGATTTG
>JBNABE010000079.1:0-8949 GCA_049631945.1 Akkermansiaceae bacterium | reverse complement strand
GAAATTAAAAAATAGAATTTCCAGAGTAGTCGCAAAAGAAAAAGACTAGACTCACATGCGTTCGGGCACCTCAATACCTAATAGACCAAGACCCTTCTCAAGCACCCGGCTTGTAAGCTCACATAAGGCAAGGCGTGTATTTTGAGTGTCTCCCTCAGACTTGAGCACAGGACAAGCCTCAAAAAACGAATGAAAGGCTTTTGCCAGCTCAAGCAAGTAATTTGCCAAGAGGTTTGGCCTAAAGTCATCCAGTAATACCGGCACTGTTTCGCCAAAGCGCACCAGCATGCGAGACAAATGTACTTCTGCATCCGCTTCAATAACCAAAGCATCTGGGTCGATATTTGTCTGACCTCCCAGCTTGCGAAAAATTGAGCGCACCCTGACGTAACTGTATTGCAAGTATGGAGCGGTATCACCCTGTAACGCGAGCATCCTATCCCAACTGAATACGTAATCAGTCATGCGGTGCTGTGAAAGCTCAGCAAACTTCACCGAGCCGATACCGACAATGGAAGCGACCTCTGCTCTCTGCGCTGGGTCCATGTCTGGATTTTTTTCTCCGATGACACGATCAGCTCGCTCAACCGCCTCATCAAGAACATCAACGAGTTGAACATTATCGCCACTTCTTGTCTTCATGAGTTTGCGGTCCTCACCGAGAATTGAACCAAATGCGATGTGATGCATACTTGGATTTTGACCACGTTTACGAGTTGCCTCGAAAATTTGCTGGAAGTGTAGCTGCTGAGGAGCACCTACCACATACCATATTTGATCCGCATTCCATTCTTGAACCCGAAAGTCGATGGTGGCCAAGTCGGTCGTGGCATACAAAAAACCTCCATCAGCTTTGCGCACGATAGCGGGCTTTTCATCAAGCTTGGGATCACCATCAAAAAACACACAAATGGCACCCTCACTTTCACGAGCAACACCATTCGCGATCATCTCATCAACAAGTGGAGCAAGGCGCTCATTGTAAAAACTCTCCCCATACCAATAATCAAAACTAACATCAAGTCGGTCGTATATTCCCTGCAAACCTTGTTTAGAAAGGTCCACGCATTTTTCCCAAATCTTCAAGTTCTCTTGGTCTCCACCCTGAAGCTTAACAAGCTCCTGCTTACAGATTTCGCGCACTGCATCATCTTCACCACAAAGCGCATTCACCGTACGATAAACACGTAACAACTCAGCTACTGGGTCGGCTTCCAGATCGGCATCGTTCAAGACAGTTTTCCAGCCATGAATGATCATACCAAACTGGGTTCCCCAATCACCAATATGATTATCCGTGATAACCTCGTGGCCAAGAAAGCGAGCGATGCGAGACAGGCTATCTCCAATAATTGTCGAACGAATGTGGCCCACATGCATTGGCTTTGCTACATTGGGTGCCGAGAAATCAACGACAATTGTCTGCGCTGGGCTTACCAATTCGACGCCAAGACGATCATCACCCAGTAAGGAGGACATTCTCTTGCTCCAGGCGGAGTGGCTTACCCTAAAATTGATAAATCCAGGGCCTGCGATATCGGCGACTGCAAGATCACCCATGTCCATCACCTCGATGAGTTTCGCGGCAAGCTCACGCGGATTAGTGCGAAGGCGTTTTGCTAAGACCATAGCCGCATTACTTTGATAATCTCCGAATCTTAAATCCGCAGCAGCCTCTACCTGCACCTGGAACCCCTCCGGCAGCTCAACGCCTGAGACATCAAGCGCCCGTGACATGGCCGCCTCTAATTTTTGTATCATCATGGTCTAAAAATTTATATTGCTAGCATATTAGTTTTCCCCCCCTGCACGAACACTGGAAGAATCGGAATCAAAAATATCCAATACCTGCTCTATCGTCTCCGCATCGTGCAACTGCTGACGAATGGTACAATTATGAAACATTTTGGCAATAGCTGCCAATGTTTGTAAATGCATATTATGCTGCGTTTCAGGCACAATAAGGAGCATCACAAGATTCACTGGGGAATTATCAATCGCTTCAAAATCAATCCCTTCATCAGATCTGCCGAATGCAGCCACCACATGATCCACAGCATCTGAAAAAGCATGTGGAATAGCTACGCCAGAGCCAATACCCGTGCTTACCTGCCCTTCCCGCTCCTTAAGCATTTCAAGAATCTCATCCCGAAGGTCGGCACCAAGGCATCCACGAGCAATAAGATGGTCTACCATGTGCGCAAGCGCATCAGAACATACCTCACCCTTCAAATCGAGGATGACTTGTTTGGCACTTAACAAGCTAGATAGTTTCATGAGGCGATCAAATAGGATACCGTGCATCGGCATCACTGACAGGGAGAGCCATTTACCCTGCCCCACTATTGCTTGCAAGCCTATTAGACCGCAGAAGAAGCCTGATAATTACCATGTAAAATGACTGAAATTCTGCCTAAATAGAGATGTGCCCAACCTAAAAGCTACTGCCTATGCAACCATCACTCGTCTATGCGAAGGTGGTCACACCGCTTATTTCGCCGGTGGCTGCGTGCGAGACATACTCATCGGCATTGAGCCAAAAGACTATGATATCGCAACCTCTGCGACCCCAGATGAAGTTCAGGCGATTTTTCCAGACTCCAATGCCATCGGAGCTCACTTTGGGGTCATCCTCGTTCATGCTAATGGTTTCCCATTTGAAATAGCGACATTTCGACATGATGGTTCATACCATGATGGGCGACATCCTGAACAAGTGACATTCACCACTGCCGAGGATGATGCCGCAAGACGCGACTTCACCATCAACGGGCTCTTCCAGAATCCGGAAAACGACGAGATTATTGATTACGTGAAGGGCATCCAAGACATCGAGGCAAAACGATTACGCGCCATAGGCAACCCCAGTGAACGCTTTCAAGAAGATGCTCTTCGGCTAATGCGTGCTATTCGATTTGCCACCACCCTCAACTTCATCATTGAACCAGCAACCTGGAAAGCGATTTGCCAGCATGCTGACCTTTTAGCCCAAATCAGCGCTGAGCGAATTCGTGATGAATTCAACCTAATCATCACCTCAGCTAACCGTGCTCAGGGCCTTGACTTGCTGACTGAAAGTGGGCTGATGCGACATATCATCCCCGAAATCTACGACCTGATTGGCTGTCAGCAACCGCCGCAATGGCATCCTGAAGGTGATGTCTACACACATACCCGCATTATGCTAGAGATGCTCATTGGTCAGCCAAGCCAGGAGCTCGCGCTAGCCGTATTGCTCCATGATATTGGCAAGCCTGCTACTTACAGCTATGATGAAGAGAGTGAACGCATTCGATTTAACGGCCATGATCGTGTCGGTGCTGAAATGGCGGAAGCTATATGTCAGCGCCTCAAGTACTCCAATCAAACCACCGACGACGTCTGTGCCATGGTAGCTAACCACATGAATTTTATGAATGTGCAAAACATGCGCACGGCCAAGGTGAAGCGCTTTATGGCGCGCACCACCTATGAGCAAGAGATGGAGCTCCACCGTGTCGATTGCGCAAGCAGTAATGGCTTCACAGAAAACTACGACTTCTTAAGGGCAAAGGAGCAGGAGTTTGCGGCTCAACCACTAATTCCTCCGCCACTGATCAGCGGTAAAGACTTGATCGCCATGGGTATGACCCCTGGCCCAGAATTCAGCGAAATTCTCACCCAAATTCAGAATGCGCAACTAGAGGAGACAATCGATTCGAGAGAGCAAGCCCTCGACTACGTTCGCCACTATTTAGGCGATCACTCATCATCCTGATTTTCCTCACTGGGATCAAAGGGTTCCGCACTTGAATAGCCGGTCATTTCACCACCCTTTTCTTTCAATTCTTTGAGGACATCAGACATATCACGAAGCTCATCCCATACGGGTTGCAACACATAAATTGACGCTCCTTGCCTTACAGCCAGAGCTAGACAATCGCTTGGGCGGGCATCAATTTCTACCACCTTACGCTCCATGATCTCGTTTTCAGCAGTAATAAACAATCGCGCGTAAAAAATCTCACCTTCAACTTTCACAATCACCGCTTTGTCAACGCTGGCGCCAAATGCATCCAACATTTGAGAAAATAGATCATGCGTAAGTGGCCTAGGAGGCTTCACTCCAGACATCACCGCATTGATAGAAGCGCCTATCGCCGGCTCAACATAGAAAACGATTGCCTTTTCGCCATCTCCAAGAAATACGGCACATCCTGCCGAAGTTGGCATCAAAGCAACGGGCTCAACCCTGACATGGTCTTTCATAGTGAATCGTAAGATACTTTATTGGTTATGCGATGTTATCTAGCTTGAAGACTCTGTTACATTTCCATCATCGGCTCGGTTCAAGTACTGACGTGACACTTTTACATACTTCTCGGCCCAATGCTTGATGCCCTCTTGCTGTTCTTTATCTAAGGTTTTTACAACCTTAGCTGGACTACCCAGCACTAACGACCCCGGTGGAATTTCAGTGCCTCCAGTCACCAGTGCATGAGCACCAACAATTGATCGCTCCCCTATCACAGCTCCATCTAGGATACAGGCTCCCATACCCACTAGGACCTCATCTTTTACTGTGCATGCATGAATAATAGCACTGTGCCCCACCGTCACAAGCTCACCAATATATACCCCATAATCATCCGCCAAATGTAATACGGCATTGTCTTGAATATTTGATTTTGGCCCGACTACTATTTCGTGAATATCTCCACGAAGAGTGGTATTGTACCAGACACTAGCCTGCTCCCCAATACTCACCCGTCCAATCACATCAGCACTCCGCGCGACAAACGCGCTATCATCAATGTTTGGACTTATTCCATCAAAGGTTTCGATTGCCATGTATTTAACATATCCTTCATCGATATTTTCACAAGTTGCAATCCCTGTTTAAACGTGCAAGGATGTTAAATATTGCATTGATACTGCACCGGAAACTTATGCCTCTCCATTGCAACTCATTGCATTCCACCCTATAGATTTTGATATCGTTTTCATGAAGGAGCTATACACTGTTATTGCCATTATCATCTTTGGTTATGCTCTGCGCTCCTGCAAAACGGTCGTACTTCGTAAATTGGGCGCCTTAGTGATGCTCCTCGCCTCGGGGCTCTGCTTCTACTATCTTTTTGAGTCTGTAGTAGCTGGAATCATCGCTATGGCTGCATGGTTTTTCTTGCCGTGGGTTGAGTTACTCACTCGCATACGCAATCAACGCATGCCCCTCAAAAATAGGCTGAAACAGCGAACATCCATCAATCTTCACGCTTTTCCTAATGCACATGATTACGTAGATACATTGGAAAATTCAGGTTTCGAACACATCAGCAATTGTGGATGGAATCTTGGCGGAGTTGATCAGCTTTATCAACTTTACTGGAATGCCGAAACAAAATCAGTAGCCTCCCTTTGCTTGTGTGAGCACGCTAGTGCTACTTTTTCATATGTAACGATAACCTCAAAAGACGTTGCCAACGGAATCTGGCGAACGACCAATTTCCCGTTTTCCCCAACTCTCAAGCCTACGCCCTCTGTCCACTGGAATCAGATCAGTTGCGTCAACGAATGTGTTGTTAAATTACTAAAGCAACACGCCAACTTTCTTCACAAACAAGGATTTGATGACGGAGACCTAAGCATTCCTGACCCAGACCAACTTGAACAAGATCTAGAATATGAACTTCAATGCCAGATTGATCATAACCTCGAACAAGGGATCATCACTCCTGTTTGCGATGAAGAGTTCCGCTACACCATGCGTGGCCTTTTCTATCTGTGGCGCCAGTTTATCCGCGATATGATCAGGCTTTGCTAAGTCTGAGATAACATGAAGTGCTCGCTTGCCTCATCCCCCAACTAAGAGAAACCCCGAGTCTCCAAACAGAAACTCAGGGCTGAAAATATAGTAGTTGCTTTATTACAGCTGAGTAGAAATTAAGAATACATCTTGGTGTAGTATTCATCAGCCATTCGGTCTGAATCAAAGAATGGCACGACTTCATTCATGCTATTGAGAACAATGTTCCACCAGCTACCTTCTTCGTCATAGTAAGAGGGTAACACCTCTGTCTCAAGAATCTGGTAAAAGCCAAGCATGTCATGCTGATCTCGAGCTTCATCAGACAGGGCAGGATCAGCTTCTGGGATGACAAAGGAATTGTGACCATCTTTGGAAAATTCACAGACCCAACCATCGTAGGTTGAAAAGTTGACACTGCCGTTCATCGCTGCACTCATTCCGGATGTGCCAGATGCCTCACGAGTCACAACAGGGTTGTTCAACCAAATATCAGAACCATCTTTGAGCAGCTTAGAAAGTGACAACTCGTAGCCAACCAGCACCGCCGCATTTGGATAATGCTGTGTCAGGTGAATGAGGTGATTGAACGTGTCAATCGCACCCCAGTCCTTAGGATATGGCTTACCGGCCCAAATAATTTGAACGGGACGATCTGTATTATTAAGCATCGCCTCGAAACGCTCGATATCACGCGCAACGAGATCGGCACGCTTGTAGTCAGCAAAACGACGTGCCCAGACAATCGTTAGGTAATCTGGATCAAAAAGCCGACCTGTCTGATCAGCAACCTCTTTGAACAAGAGCTTTTTGAGTTCACGCTTGCGCTTAGCTAATGCATGCACATCTCCGGCTACTCGGGCAGATTCAAGCTGCGGATCTACCCAATACTTTTTATTTTGAGCATTGGTGACGTGGTCAATCTCGCAAATACCTTGGTGACCTTTCCACATATCACGAGACACATCACCGTGCAGCTTGGAGACTGCATTTGCTTTGCGACTGATACGTAATGCCGCCAGCGTATGGTTAAATTCATCGCCCTCAACGCCACAGATTTCGCGCGCCTCCTCCATGCTCAATCCATTGAAGAAAGTAAACTTATGCAGCAGGTCAAAACTCGACTTCTCGTTGCCAGCCTCAACAGGCGTGTGCGTGGTGAATACCATGCGCTTCTTGACCTCGTCCATTGATCCGTGCTTCGCGTAGAGGTGGAAAGCAGCTGACAATGCGTGTGCTTCGTTCATATGCCAGACATCAGGATCTACTCCCAGCTTCTCAAGCAAAGTAGCTCCTCCGATACCTAGCAATACATACTGAGCAATACGTGTCAAAAAGTCTGAGTCATAGAGACGATGAGAAATCGTACGGGACATTGTATCATTCTCCTCAAGATCAGTCGTAAGCAAGAACATAGGAGCAGAGCCAAACACATCTGCAGGAAGATACATCGCCTTTACCCAGACATCGTGATCATGAATTTTAATGGTAAACTTAATATCTGTTTCCTGAAGAAAGTGATATATCTTTTTCCTCTGCTGAACCGCCATCTCACGATGATCGCCACGTGTTTGATTGTAATATCCATACGTCCAGAGAATACCAATACCGATTACATTCTGCTTCAGATCATATGCGCTTCGCATGTGAGAGCCCGCAAGGAAGCCAAGCCCGCCTGAGTAAATTTTGAGAGTTTGATCAATAGCAAATTCAGAGCTGAAGTAAGCGACGCTCTTTTGGTAATTTGGGTTGATCTCGTAGGGATGTTTGAAAGGTTCTGGCAGAAAGCTCATAATGAAGTAGTGTTAATGCTAATTGTGCCACGGGGCACGTGTCCGTCCTTACGCCCACCCAACGACTTAGCCAAGCAGGATTTGTGTCTTATTATGTATTTATTGTTAAACAGCTCGAAACAATAGCCTAGCATCATGAATCAGCATACAAAGCATATAAGGTATGTGGTGCATACCTAAAGACGCACCTCAAAAAAATCTAGCATGACCGCCCGGTAAACCTGTCGTTTAAATTCCGGCAACCATTTTAATTTAAAATCCTCCGGCCAAATCCACTTGTAGCGCTCAAATTCCGGTTTTTTATGGCCATCTAGATCAATTTCCGGAGCTGATTTTTTCATCTTACATAAGTAATAGGTCTGATCCTGCCCGTCGAAATACATTTTCTTTTTCTTCACTTGATCGGGATATAAATAGGAGTAGCCACCACGCTTTTCCAATACCTTATAACTTTTCCAGGGCAGTCCTATTTCCTCTTCTACCTCGCGTGCTAGCGCCTTGATCAATTTTTCATCATCATCGACGCCCCCTTGTGGAAATTGCCACGCTCCTTTCTGATTCCGACGTTCACAAACCAATAACTTACCCTTTCGGTTAAGCATCAACACTGCAACATTAGGTCGGTAGCTCGCCATGACGAAACAATAACTAGTCACCTATTTTTCCGTGATCAAGGTTTTGACGAAACTTTGTTTTCAATGAATAATGATTACTCAACCATAAAAAATGATGCAAACCTCAAACCTACAGTTAAAGACTGCTTTTTTCATTCTATTGTTCCTGCTAATTTTGCCTCAAGCTGGCAAAGCTCAGTCTGAGGAGAGCTCTACAAAAAACAACACGTCTGAAACAACTGGCCCTAAGAGATTTTGGCAAGCAGACCTACCTCGGGGTAGCTACATAGTAGCTCTAGACCGTATCACCTCAATTAGCCAACACGCTTACATAATAGATGGTAATATCAACGTCACCGAGGTGGTCATCGACACTACTGGTAACTCACTCGCTCGTTTTTATTATCTTGAGCCTGTTCTTCAGGGAGCCGCGCATTTGGGGGCTGAAATCAGCCAGCGGGGTAAAGCTCTACTCAACAAAGTGAATCAGCGAACTGGGGTGGATACCGAGGCCGCAGTTATCAAGCAATACCCCTCAACAACCCATGCTAAGACGGTCGAGTTTCACATCTCTGATACTGCGACTCTCAATGCGCTCCTTGAGAGCGCACGCACCGCATGGATTAATGGCAGAGGTAAAAAATTTGTCGTTAACGCCAGCAACTAGCTGCCTTTCGTTATCGTTGCCTCGGTGAATTTAGCCTTGGTATTAAATCCAATGCGCTATCAACTCCCTCACGCAGAACGTCAACTCCTT
>JBNABE010000078.1:0-9099 GCA_049631945.1 Akkermansiaceae bacterium | reverse complement strand
CCGCCAAACGTCGGCCCGCAGTACTTTCTTGGAGGCGGTAAATCAATAAGCCATACTTACCATCTTTGTAACTTCCAAGCGCGAGATTTTCTTTCGTTGAGATAAACTCACTATTGTTCTCGTATCTCCATTCCTTGCCTGTCCAGGCACCTAAAATACTGCGCTCATCCGCATCTATATCCTCAATGCGTTTGAGTTCACCATTGGGTGATCTAAAATCCCCTGTCTTCGGATTGTAACGAAGTAAAGAGATCGTCATACCTACTCCACTGACACGTATCATCCACTCCTCCGGCTTGGGCTCCTCAAGACGAATGACTACTTGTTGCATCGCCTTAAACTTGCGCTGATCCCATAGTGACAAGTAATCTTCGTATTCTTCTTTGGTAAGACCTAAATTTTCGTGCCATGGCAGAGGAATACCAGGTTTGGCTTCTTTAGCGTATGCTGCATACCACTCAGGATTTGCCTTGGATGCCACTTTCACCTTGGCGATGTATTTATTAATCTCCTCTGGCGGCATGATCGCACCGACTTCACCAGACACAGTTTGATCTTTTTCAAAATGAGCCGCTAAGACCTCTGGCACTTCGTCCGCTGCTTCCAGAGTTGATACAAACGGCAGAGCGATGGTAACAAAAACAGCCAATAACCTCATCATGAGGCATTGAGTGGTGAAAATGAATAGCGCGGGTGTTTCAGGAGATGTCATGGTTGAACAATCAAGGCAACGATCAGAAAAACTTAACTTGCCACCCTACAAGTGCAAGCGCCAATCTTACATGGGCGTAGACATACGAGATACTATCTACGGCATCAGTTGCGAATAATTCGAAAAACTTCTTCTCCAGGCTTGTAATAATTCAATCGATCACGAGCGATAATTTCCAAATAATGAGGATCATGCAAGATGGCGTTAAGCTCGCGCTGTTTAGCATCTTTGCTTTCTATCACTGCATTTTCTTTTCCAACGATCAAAGACAAAGCCTTTTCCGATGCCTGAAGCTCGCGATATGGCGTCAACGCCGTCGCCAGAAATGCGAAACAGCCCATCAACACGAGAACACAAAAGGCCATACGAACGCTGGTATTCATGCGTTCGGTGCGCTCCCTCACTTTGCTGTACACCACGTGCCGCGATGCTTTAGATCTACTATTTCTCCTCTTACTCAATTGAAAATCGGTCTTTTAGGTATCATGCTACCAGCAACAGTATGACTTATTTTATTAAGAAAACCAAATTAAAAAAAGCAGCCTACCTGAAGTACTGTCAGATTTTAGATCACAATATTATGCAACAACGACTTTACGATGATCTAGATACCGAGATCTAATAGCATAACCTTCACTTCTCACTTGCCTAGGCACCCTTCTTGCTCCATGCCTCACAGCATATTTGCATTGAATGTCAGCAGCCTGATACTCCCCTAGCAACCATCTCACCATTCAGTAGACCCTATGTCAGCTGCTTCACCTTTCACTGATGACAACACTTTGACAGGCTTGCTCTACCGCAAGCTAAAGTCGCAACCCAAGCGCATCGTTTTCACCGATGGAGAGGACCCCCGAGTGTTGAGGGTGGCTGAGCGCATGATCTCAATGGGAATTGGCGTTCCCATTCTTCTGGGTAATAAAGAGAAAATTCGGCAACTGGCAAAAGACCATTCTGTTTCGATGGAGTTTGTCAGCGTCATCAATCCAGCAAGGGCATCAGACTTAGAGCTTTTTTGCCACCGGCTCGAAAAAACAAACCGCTTCCAAGGCAAAGACGTCATTAATCCGAAGGAGATTATGAGCCGCCCACACAACTTCGGCGCCATGATGGTTCAATATAGTCATGCCGACGGAATGATTGCCGGCAATCAATCAGTCCCCGCATCGGTATTTCGTTCTGTAATTACCATTATGAAACCTCTGGTTGAGGTGCCCCGAATATATGGTGCTATGATTATGGTCGCTCCTCACCTCAAACATTTTGGACGTGACGGCATCTTATTTATGGCTGATTGCGGCATTATTCCAGATCCTGATGTCAAGCAGCTCGCCTCCATAGCTATCGAGACAGGCAAGTTGGCCTACCATTTCTTAGGCAGGACTCCGCGCGTTGCCATGCTCAGCCACTCCACCAAAGGGAGTTCTGGTTCAGAATCAGCCAAGAAAATGGCGGCAGCAACCGTACTTGCCAAAAAAATGATCAGTGACGACCGGCTTGATATTGCGATTTCGGGTGAAGTCCAAATAGATGTAGCTTTGGATGCATCCGCCGCAGAGATCAAAAGCCCAGACATCACAGCTCATCAATCTTCCGATGTGCTCGTGTTTCCCAATCTCGACTCCGGCCACATTGCCTTCAAACTCCTTCAACATGTCGGCGGAGCTCAAAATTACGGGCAACTCATCATGGGCCTGGCTCGCCCTGCAGCTCAAGTGCCGCGCACGGTATCCGAAGAGACACTACTGGGTACTGCCGCCATCCTCGGCGGAGAAGCCATCAAGCTGCACCAAAGCATACTTGAGGATCCGTCCAAGTAGAAGCATCACAGCATGTTTTTGCTCGCTCTGCATGTCGCAGCTTCAATGAGCCAACAAGTCGATCAAACTCTCGGCTGAGCACCTAGGCTCCTGACAAGTCTGATCTTTACAATAATAGGCTGCGCTTTTGCCGTCTATTGCCTGCAGCGCACTACTAAATGCATCCACATGACCGTCACCTCCCATACAAATCAAACGAGGGCAGAAAACTTGGCCGCAAGCAGCGATCAGAGCCTCTCTACCATCCCCCTGCGTGATGACCAGACGAGCATGCTGACCCAGCTGCATATCAGCCACTGACATCATCCAAGGCATCGTATAGGGTGACGTTTTCATAGCCTCTGCAGTGGTCGAAAGTGTCTTATCAACCACCTCACGAAAGTCCCCACGCCCAGTAATCTCGGCAAGCTTCAAATACACCATCGCGCCAACAGACGACGCCGTCGGCAACGCCCCGTCAAAATCATCTTTTAATCGCAACACTAGATCTGACCGCTCTGCTCCGACGTAAAAGCCGCCACCTAATTCATCATAGAAAATACTGCAAGCGCCCTCCGCAAGCTTGATCGCAAAATCAAGGTAACGCGCTTCGAGGGTTGCCTGATAGAGACCAAGTGAGCCCGCCATCATATGCAGGTAGCTCGATGCTTGTTGACTATGATCTCGCTCCCCGTCACACCAACGGTGATAAAGTAATTCGCCATCCCACAATTGATTACAAATAAAAGTATGCGCCCTAACGGCTGCCTCAAGATAGCTCGGCTGGTCGAGCACATGGCTCGCCCGCGCAAGTGATGCAATCATCATACCGTTCCAGTCAGCAAGCACTTTGCGATCAGTTTCCGCCGGGATGCGAGCTACCCGTGCATTACGCATTTTAAGAGTCGCCGAATTGATAAGCGTACGCTGCTCGAAAGTCAGTTCCCAATCTGGCCTCGCGAGATGAATAACATTCAAATTCATCAGTGGCTCAGGGTCACTGTGATCTATAAAATTACCCTCCGCTGAAACACCAAACCACTCTTTTGCCAATACGAGCTCATCTTCATCGAGAAGCTCTTCCATTTGCTGGAGCGTCCAGCAGAAACACTTCCCTTCTTTCCCCTCACTTTGCGCATCCTGAGCACTGTAAAAGCCTCCCTCATAATGTTGCATTTCACTCGTAACATAGTTCGCAACCCCCATGGCTACATGCCGATAACGCTCATCTTTGGTGACCAGCCAAACATCCAAATAGAGCTCGAGCAGTTGGGCTTGATCATAGAGCATCTTCTCAAAGTGCGGCACCATCCAGCGCTCGTCCACAGAATATCGATGAAAGCCACCAGCCAACTGATCATGAATGCCGGCCTGCATCATTTGCTCAGCAGTCAAGAGCACGTGATTACGAGACGGCATGTCACCGGTGCGATGCCAATGCCTCAACAAAAATCGCAGATGTGAGACCTGCGGAAATTTAGGAGCCCCACCCCAGCCGCCAAACTGAGTATCAGCCTCAGCGACAAGCTTGCTAGCTGCATGGTTCAAATCCTTAGCCACAAACTGACCCTCAACGACCTCCACCCTCTCAAATACACGCTGCATCTTCTGGTGTATTTGATCGGCGCTACCGATAACCTCAGCCCCCTGCTCACTCCATGCTGAGTGTATTGTTTTTAGCACCGTGACAAACCCCGCTCGCCCCTGTCGATCATGCGGCGGAAAGTAGGTGCCCCCAGAAAAGGGCTTTAGCTCAGGGGTGACAAACATATTGAGAGGCCAGCCACCACCACCTTGATACATAGCTTGGTATGCGGTCATGTATATTTTGTCGACATCAGGCCGCTCCTCACGATCGACCTTGATTGAGATAAAATGCTCATTCAGATACTGCGCGACTTCTTCGTTTTCGAAACTCTCCCGCTCCATCACGTGACACCAATGACAAGTTGAGTAACCAATACTCAGCAAGATAGGCTTATTTTCCTCACGCGCCTTGGCAAAGGCGGCCTCACTCCATGGATACCAGTCGACTGGATTGCCCGCATGCTGAATCAAATAGGGCGATTTTTCCCCACTTAGATGATTCCTCCCATTCGTCATAGCGCCATCTCCCCTCGCTGCATTCTCTGTTTTTTTGGCCACATCATTGAGATTATGTCTACCCAGACGCCCCCTGCAATAGGCATGTTCAAACACATCGCAAAAAAGTGATTGATGGACTCACAAGAACGAGCTGTAGAGGTCTGTAAACAGGGGAAAATGACTGCTTAGATAAGAGATCTTAATTAATCAACCACTAAAACTAACACTTTTTTCACCTGGCTTTTAGCTGCTGGCAAAATGTATTCAAGCTCGGTGACTGATCATTAAACAAGACAAACACTAGGCTACAGATTATTTATTTAAGTTAACTTAGCATTTAATTTATAGAAAAGTAAGGAAATGTTGATGTTTTACGCGGTCAACAACTTGCAGAAAGAGGTTTTTCGTAATTAGATTCAGTTGTAACGAAGTTGCCCCTACATCCACCCAGCCCACGCATCCCCTACCCAACAAAACCAACCCAAAGATTACCCAAATGAAACTCAAAACTACTCTCGCCAGCCTCATTTCGCTGGTCGCAATGGCAACATCCCATGCATTCATGATTAATTTCGGAACTGGAAATGTTGTCCCCAGCGGAACAAACGTCGGCACAAATATATCCATAAGCGCTGGCAACGATCTTGTAGTTAATGTCGTTGGATATGGCGACGTCACTTTCTCATACATCGGAACGGACCCCACAGGTTCTGTTCAGTCTGGCACACTATATGCAGGACAGTTTGGTGAGCCCCCAGCTTCAACCTTAGAGTTTGATTTTGGCGATGTAGTGCAAGTTACTTTCGCTGGAAGCACAGACTTTTCTCTCGGTCCGTTTTTCGACATTGCTGGCGCAGATACTGACAGTATAGAACGCACAGATGTTAGCAACGCAAGTGACGGCAGTGTTTGGAATCTTACATACGCGGGTGGACAGGAGACTGGTGCTGGATTAGTATCCGCTACTTGGGATATTGTTCCCGAGCCAAGCAGTGCCGCCCTGGGCGCACTTGGCATGAGCATGATCTTGCTCAGACGTCGCAGAGCATAGGTTTCAATTTTACCGACTAGTCCCCCTCATCGGTAAATTTGAAAAAGCCCTGATGGTTTATCCATCAGGGTTTTTTTGTGTCGACTGGCAACCGGCTTCTCTAGGACACCATAATAACCAAGACATCAGGTGCGCTATATCTACTCCATTTTTTTCTTCCCGCAGTGCTGTTTAGCCCCCAATCTGGCCACATGAATTTTCGCCTACCTGAGTTGATCTTATTCGCTCTGCTCGCTCTATGCATTCCGGCCGATGCGGCGGGCAAAAAAGCTCCACCCGCATCAATCTCGTTTCACCTAGAGGGCTCTGCTGCAGAGGCACCTAAATTTGCACGAGAATTCAACACCCTAGCAGGTACTCGGTATTTCCGAAAAGTGCCCGAAGTTAGCTCAAAAAACATTCAAGCATGCAGCCCCTTTCCCGCTGATGATGACCGCACATATGGCATGGTTTTTAAACTCAATGCACAAGGATCAAAGCGCCTCAATGAGGTAACCACCATGCACCAAGGCAAACTACTGCTTTCACTGGTCAATGGACAACCGCTTGGGGTAGTGCGAATTGATAAACCAGTGACTGATGGTATTCTCGTTATATGGACTGGAATCACCCAACAAGAGGTCAAACTATACGACCAGATAGCACCGCGTATCGGAGAAGACCCCAAACAATGGAAAGCTCGCCTCAAGCAGATGAAAAAAGATGCTAAAAAGAAGAGCTAGCCAAACGCTCACCCCATGTTTCAGTGGCGCCCATATTCCTAGATACTAACCATCGCTACAGATCTATTTTGTCAGTGTCTATTACGGCTATTTGCCTGATCACCCAGGCAATCATTTTTTTTCATTCAGCTCAGGCAGAGCCATGTAAAGCCTTGTTAGCTCTACCTACCGATAACCATCATCTACTAGGCGATGACGAGGAACGCTTCTACATGTATGTCTACCGCACATTTGAAGGTCATAAGTCGCGTCCATGGACAGGTGGCAAATACGGCTTTGTTCGCAATAAAAAACGCACACATGATGGTATCATCTGTACTAAATTCCATGAGGGCATTGACATCAAACCCATCAAGCGAGATAGCAAAGGCATACCACTCGACAAGGTCAAAACCATAGCGGCAGGCACAGTCGTCTATTGTAATCCAATCTCTCATCACAGTAGCTACGGTAAGTACATCGTCATTGAGCACAATTGGGTGGGCGGCCTTTTTTACAGCCTATACGCCCACTTATCTTCAATCACTGTCAAGGCAGGCCAGAGGCTAGCCGTGGGAGATAGCCTCGGAACTCTAGGCTACACCGGTAACGGCCTCAACCGCGACCGCGCTCATCTCCATTTAGAATTAGGCATCATCTTTACTTCTCGATTTACTCCCTGGCATGACAATTACTTCACCGACACGAATCACCACGGCAACTACAATGGAATGAATATCGCTGGCTTAGATATAGCCTCATTTCTGATGAAAAAACGTAACAATTCCTCTCTGAGCATTCCCCAATTTGTCGCCTCCATGCCCCCTCATTACAAAGTTATTGTTCCGCGACATCTGATCAGAGGTGGTATACCTGAAATAGCTCAACGCTATGCTTGGATGCTTCAGGACAAGCTTCTGAATGATACACCCTCTATAGAAATAGCGTTCAGTGCCTCTGGATTCCCCATTCGCATCACTTCCTGCCAGCGAAAGACCGCAACCCCAATCGTAAGCTGGATCCGTGAATGCAACTCAAAGCATGAGTATCACACCAAAGGCTTTGTCTCAGGGACGGGTAAGACAGCAAGCCTCAGTAAATCCGGTCACCGCTTCATCAAATTAATCTGTGGCCAATTTGAATAGATACCCATAAGAGCACGCCTACGTGCTAACCAGATCACATCTTAAATTAAAAGCTATAAAGCTATGGTGTAATGGCCTTCAAATTCGCCTGCCAACGCTTTGCAAAATTACTATTTACCCCAGACAATGCTTCTATCGCAGGTTCTGCTGTAGCCTTTAAGCCCATAAGCCATGCATAGCAAATGGCACGCTCTGTTAATTGTTGCCCCTCAAGTGTTTCTAAACTGAGCTCGAATAACTCACGATAAACAGCCAAGATACTATCCGGCTGAAGTTGATTCCAGGTTAGAAAAACCTCCCCCTCCGCTTGCTTGAGTTTCAACCCATCCCCACTGGAAGCCACGACCCCAGCGTAGGAGTCACCTTTCACAGATAGCACTTCAACCACAAGAGCGTTCTTAAACGACTTCTTACTCAGATCTTGAATAAAAGAACTCGCACATTTTGACAGATAAACCCATGCCTCTTTTTGCTTCTGTTGATTTTGATCTGCTGGTGCCTGCTGCAGTAACTGATGCGCCTTGAAAAATTGAGATTGTGTGATCAGATGGTGAAACTCAGGCAGACGATCTTGGTAACCAAGAGGCTTCGCTTTTTGCATCTTCACCCTGCGCTCCTCCTCTTTACGCAGCCGCTCTAGCTTTTCAAGGTGTCGCTCAGCTCTCACCTGCCATACTTGTATGTGATACCTCGCCCTACCCCTAGTTTTCAGGCCACCAGCGACCTTTTTAAGGCCTGCTAGATACTTATCAATCTCGCTTTTATTTGGGTTATTTGGCAAAGCCGCTAGCCCCTGAAGGCGAGCATAATCAGCCAAATATTGTTGCGAAATATCTTTATAGACAACCAAAGGACTTTTCTCTGGCAAGTCGATGTTTTTGATTGCTTGAAATAGAGGCGCAGCAGCATCCCAAGCGCCCAGCTCCCAGTTTTTTAGAGCTAATGCCATTTTTTGAAGCAAGATCATACGATCTCCTTCAGGTCTGAAGTTAGATGTCATCCAATCTCCAGCAAGCTCATTAACAAAAACGGCAACACCACTATCACTGGCGAGTTCACTCATTTTCAAATGCTCCTGCAGCGAGCTTGTAGCTACTTCTGCGGCTCGAGTATCACCAGCAAGCCACAGAGAAATAACCGCTTCTACACCGGCCCACGATGCCGCTGGCTCCTGCAGCCCCTCGTCATTCATCAGTTTATCAAAGATTGATTTCGCAGCAAAGTAGCGTCCTTCGCGAACGTCTTTATGCGCTCGATGAAAAAGTTCACCTATTTGAGCTGATTTCTCGGGAGAATAGCTATCATCATCAGAAAACATCGCAATCTCATGCCTTATCATTGCGATGGCATCATCAGTAGTATCATCAGGCTTCTTATCAAAAAGGCCGGCAGCTATAATCGTCACCAACACGACTAAAGCCGAAAGCCCCAGCGTCATGACGATTATTTTGTCACGCTTTCGGCGTTGTTGGCGCTCGCTACAATAAACTGGTTCACCAGCACCCACTTCCTCAATGACATAATTGGCCCTAGCACGAGCATCCTCCATCTCCTGGTATGAGTCAAAACGATCTTCTCTCACGAAAGCCATCGCCTTCTCAACCAG
>JBNABE010000077.1:0-9348 GCA_049631945.1 Akkermansiaceae bacterium | reverse complement strand
GGAATCGGGCTGATGGTGAGCTGCTCCTTCCTCAGGAGGAAAGCGGGCACAGCACTGATGGTGGCGTGGTCGCCTTTTTTGAGAGCCAGGGAGATGGAACCGTCAGGATTTTTGCTGAGCTGGTCACCCCGGGCCGGGATGCCATTGATTGCGATTTGGGGGCGGGGGATGTCCGTGATGACTCTGCAGGCTTTGCCGGCGAGGCTCTCGATGTAGACGAATTGAGTCTCGCCCTCCTGACGCTTGGCAGAAACGAGGAAGGCGCCCTGAGCGCGGAGCTTGTGGAAAGCGAGGTCAGGCCAGACTTTGGGGCAGGCGGGGAGCACGCGGATCACGTTGTCCTTACGGCCCCAGCTCTGGAGTAGCATATCGTGGAGGGCAGTGCAGAAGGAAAGCGGGCTCTCGATGACGGGGTTGCCCTCGGCATACATGGTGGTGGGGCTGACGTTCTTGTGTTTGATCAGGCCGTCGAGGTAGTGGTAGGCTTGTTGTGCGTCTCCCAGCCAGGCATACATGGAGGCGGCACCGGTGGCGGTGTAGCCGGTGGCTGGCATTGCCTGGACCTTAATGCCACTTTTCAGGGTGACGTCGAGCCAGTGGTCTAGCGAGGTTCTCAAGAGCTGTTTGCCCGCGGGAGTATCCGGTGTGAGCACGGCGAGCGGGTAATAGGGCAGCAGGTGGGAGTAGTGGCGGTGGGGCTTTGCAAAGGGGGTGTTTTTGGCAATGCGCGGGCCGTTTTCGTCGGTTTGGAAATCGGTGAGGGTATCGAGGATGTGCTGCCACTTGGGGGCGAGGGGGTCGTTGAGCTTAAACTGCGTGTTGATGTCGACCAGGGTCTGGGCGGTCCAGCGCAGTAGGCCGATGGTGAAGTTGCAGTTCTCGTCCCAGGGGTCGGGGTATTCAGGAGACCAGGATTTGGGCAAATTGAGAACCGCTTGCCCTGCTCCTGCCGGCTTCGCCGTCACACCGTCGGCGGCTCTGACCGCTTCCCCTGCGTCTGCGTCGGCCGCTTGTGCGAGCCAGTCACTGGGTAGCGCTTTTTGCTCAATGAGCCAGTTCAGGTAGCTGTTCATGACTTGGCGCAGCAGGGGGAAGAACTTCTCCCGCAGGCGTTGGTCATCAGCGGCGAACTGGCAGTGCAACCAGTAATTGTGCATGACCCAGGCGAGCATGTCGGGGTTTTTGTTGCTGTTGTTGCCGCGCATGTCCTGGGGAAAGCAGGTGCTCACCGCGGCACTGTCCTGCCAGCGTTCGGGGGTGTTTTTGAGCAGGTTGGCGCGGTATTTGTCGATGTTGTTGGGAAGGGACTCGCCCAGAGAGAGGCGGTTGGAGGTGAGGTGGGTCCAGTATTGGAGCTGGACGTTGAGATCCCCCCAGACCATGGGCCAGAAGGTGTAGTGATACCATGGTCCCATGAGGTCGAGGATGGGGCCGTTCTCACGCATGGCGGAGCCAAGCTTGTACATCTGGATCCAGTAGAAGGCTTCTTTTTCCGGGTCGTTGAGGGTGATGAAGCTTTGTGGGTAGTAGTCCCGCCACCACTGGTAGTGGCTGGGGAGGAAGGTCTCCGCAGCAAGGTCTTCTTGCGCTTTCCGGATGTTGGCGGTGGCAACTTCGAGGCTGTTTTTTTCCGGGAAGGAGTGATGCACGGAGGTGAGCAATCTTTGTTCCGCACTGGGATCTCCGCTGATGTTCCAGGTGGTGGTGGTTTCGCCACGGTGTTGGTAGAGGATTTGTTTGCAGTAATTGATGTCTTCAATCTTATCCAAAGTGGGCTTCGGGGGCACGGGGTAGGGGGCTTCCCGCAGGGTCTTCCAGCTCGGGGGGCCGCCACCGGCATCGAGGGTGGCGCGGGAGGATGAAAAGGGCACTTCAGGCAGCCATTGGATCGAGATGGACTCCCCGTTCTTGGCCGCGGTCTTGAAGTAGACGGCATCCCGAGTGCTGTGGGTGAGGGCGTGAATACTGAACTCGCCACGGTCGGTAGTGATGGTGCCGGTGAGTTCTGCCTTGTGCAGGTTGAGACGTAGGTTGGAGCCGTTGATCTGACCTTGTGCGGTGATTTGGAATCTGCCCAGTGGTAGGCGGCCACGATAGATCCAGAGGTGGTCATCACCATCCACGGGCAGGCGGTGGTCGTAATAATCGTGGCGGCCGAGGTGGAGTGAGATGGCATTGGCGGGGTCACTCTTGTGCTTGTAAAAGAGGAAGCCGATGTTGCCATTGCCCGAGTAGGGGGCGACTTCCCAGCGGTGAGGAGTGTAGCTCCAGATCATGTCGTGCTGGCCGAGGAAAGCGGCGTAGTCGATGTCGGTAATCGGTCTGGAGGGAACCTTGGCTGCGAGCTTGCCGATGAGAGGTGTGAGCAGGGCGAGCAGGGTGAGGATATGGAGGGTTGGCTTGTGTGATGGCATTGGCGAGAAAACGTGAGTACTGGATCTATACGGAGATGGGGGTGGGGTGTCTATCACGAGTATGCGGGGCAATCCGCCAAGCGGGTGATGAGGTTGCCATCGCTCCGTTCAGTCTATGCTGGTTTCGCAAAATCCTCCTCCGGATTTTGCTGACTTTGCTCCGTTTGGGGCAGTGTTTCTTTGGGGGGGAGATTGATGAGATTGACTTCACTCCGTTCAGTCTGTGCTAGTGAGCACAAATGCTCCTCTGCATTTGTGAGGTGATGGATTGCCGTGATGCACGGCACTTCGTTGTGCGCTCGAACTTCGTTCTCATCTCATCACCCGCTCAATAAAAAAGCCCTTCGCTAAGGCGAAAGGCTTTTTTAAGAAATTGGAGCGGGTGATGAGATTCGAACTCACGACATCGACCTTGGCAAGGTCGCGCTCTACCACTGAGCTACACCCGCATTGAGTGCTATGGTATGGTGCCTGTTGGAAGGACCAAACGCGGGCTCTGTTTACACTCTGATCTTTAGCTGACAAGTGATTTTTCCTAAAAAATGCAAATTTTGCGACTTGGTGTTTGGAATTTTGGAAATCGAAATTAAAGAACCTGCATGGACATTCTTAGCGAAATCATGGAGCACAAGCGCGGTGAGGTGGAGGCTATCTTACCACAATTGGAAAAATACCGTGCTGCAGCCCTTGAGCGCAATGATTTCGGAGGATTTCGCTCCGCACTTGATCTGGGACCTGACAGGCTCAGTATCATTGCTGAGGTGAAGCATGCGTCGCCTTCTGCGGGAGTCATTGATCCAGACTTTGATCCATTACGACAAGCAAAGATGTACATGGACGGGGGTGCGAGCTGCATGTCCGTACTGACAGATGAGAATTACTTTAAGGGTTCTCTTGCTGATCTCACCAAAATTTCGCCTGCATCGAATATTCCCCTACTGAGAAAGGATTTTATCCGTCATGAGGTACAAATTTACGAGGCCATTATTGCGGGAGCTGATGCGGTGCTTTTGATCGTTGCAGCTCTCGATGATGAGACGTTGAAGCGTTTGTATAAGGAGGCACGTGATTTTCAGCTCGATGTGCTGGTTGAGGTGCATGATTTGCCGGAAATGGAGCGGGCACTCGATTTGGGCGCAGATCTGATCGGGATTAATAATAGGAATCTGAAGACTTTTAAAACTGATCTGGCAACGACTGAGTTGTTAGCTGATGAGGTGGGAGAGGATGTTATTTTGGTTAGTGAGTCAGGTATCAAAACAAGCGCAGACTGTCTGCGGGTTCTTGAGGCGGGCGCCAATGCTATTCTGGTCGGTGAGACCTTAATGAAGTCGAACAATCCGGCAGAAACCATGCAGCAGTGGCTTGATATTAGGCTGAGCTGACGTGTCGGCTATTTGATTTTCAAATAGAGTGCAGACATGGCGGGGAGCTCACCAAGAAGGAGTCCATCGTTGGGCAGGCTCTTGGTGCTGGCTCTCCATTTTTGCTCAGTGCCGAGGGTGTCTCGGAAGCTCAGTGTTTTTTTGCTGAGGTGCTTGCGGCCCAGCCAGCCAAGAGCGTTTTCGGGGATTTGAATAGAGGTGTCTCGCATCGGTTTTCTTGGGTTGAGGTTGGCGATGACGAGGAAGGCTTTGCCGCTTAGTTCATCACGTCGCAAGAAGCTGTAGAGCCAATGCCCTGAGACTGGCTCACCGTCGGTGCGTCCGTAGTTGGGGTTGTCGCGATTGGCGTGGTTGAGGCCATAGAAGTCGCCTCGGGTGAAGGCTGGCTCTGAGCATAAGTTGAGTAATGTTGCGTAAAAGTGGCGCAGCTCTTTTTGCTCAGCTGAGAGCTTGGTCTCACGGTATTGGTGATTGTTTATCCATGGAACGAGGCTGGGTAGGCATCCGTAGTCAAAAATACTGCTGCGACCATCATCACCGCTGAAGCCTTCTGCGCCATCGGCAGGCTCTCCTGTCTCTTGACCAGAGTAGAGCATGATCGGACCTTTGCCTAAGCCAAATAAAATGGCTGAGACTGGCTTGCCGATAGCCATGCCGCTCGCAGCCCAATTGCCTTTGGAGGCGAGGCGTACTTCATCATGGTTTTCTGCATAGCGCAGTGAATGGTGGAAACGGTCTGCGAAGCAGTTGGCGGCATCATCAATGTCGTTAGCCCATTGTTGACCTTCGACAGTGGCTTTGATGGTGGAGTAGGTTGGGTCATCGTATACGGCATCAAAGCCTGCATCAAGGAGCTCATCTAAGACATTGCCTTCGGTCAGTTTCGTGGGGTCACTATCGTATGCCTCGGCCATGAAGAATACGCTGGCGTCTCGCCTCCGCGCACGATCGACTTGCCATCGCCAATAAGCCATGGGTATCATATGTGCCATATCAATGCGGAAGCCGTCGACTCCCATTTCTTGCCAATAAGCAAGGATGGCATCCATCTTGCGCCATGTGTCAGGGGTTTCTTCTGGTGCTGTGCCAGGCTCGGGTAGCGGATGCAGGTCATCACGAGGTGGGCCGACTGTGAAGTCATGGCCGTAGTTGAGTTTGATGGTCTCATACCAGTCATGGATAGAGGGGCTCCATGAGATGGCGTTGTTGCCGGTGACGCGGCCAAAGGTGTTCTCTGGCTCATAGGATACAGGGCCATTTTCACTGGGCAGTTTAAGGGGGGCACCGCCGCCGGGGTGTAGATCGCCTAAATAGAAAAAATTATTATCGGGGTCAAAAAACTTGTCGGTGTCATCGTCTGAGCCAAAAGAAAGCTCGGGGCGGATGTCACTACAGTAAGATCGTGCAACGTGATTGGGGACGAAGTCGATGATGGCCTTGAGCTTTCGTTTTTTGATGCGCTTGAGCAGGGCTTTGAATTCATCGAGGCGTTTGGTAGGGTCATGGGCGTAATCTGGGCAAACATCAAAGTAATCACGTATGGCATAGGGCGAACCAGCTTTGCCCTTGAGTAGAAGTGGATCGTCAGCTGGGCGATTTGGGTAGTCGGTGGCGCTGGCTTGCTCGAGTACGCCTGTGAGCCAGATGTGGCTGACGCCAAGTTTGCGCAGTGATGTGAGGGCGGCGTCATTGATGTCTGTAAATTTGCCGCAGCCGTTTTCGGCCAGACTACCATTGAGTTTGCATGCTGTATTAGTGTTGCCGAAGTGGCGCACCATGAGTTGGTAAATATGCGGTCTGCTTGAATGATCCACGGTTAGAATTTGGTTCGCATTTTGTCAGTTTGTAAAGTAGCGCTAGTGCATCTCTAGCCAGCTGTTGAGAATCTCGACGGCAGCGGCTTGGTCGATGATCTGCTTTTGATGCTTGGCGTTTTTCCCAGCCTGGTGAAGCTTGTCAGCAGCTGCCACGGTGGTGAGGGTTTCGTCGCAGTAATGGAGAGGGATCTCGGGGAGTGCGTCATTTAGTCGGTTGCCGAAGGTGCGTACTTTTTGCGCAGCACTCCCTTCGGTTCCATCCATGCGTATGGGTAGGCCAAGAACGAGTTGTTTTACCTGGCGCTGAGCGACAAGTTCGATGATGCGTTCTATGGGGTCACCTTCTCTGGCTTGTATGGTCTCGACGGGGTGAGCCATGATGCCGACGGGATCGGTGGCGGCAATGCCAATACGGGCATCACCGTGGTCAATGGCCAGAATGGGGTGCTCGTTATTCATATTACAAGAGCTCGTCCGGCAACTGAGTGCCAAGATTTTTGATGGCATCCGCCTGGTGCCGGTTGGCGATGAGCAAGGCGTCCTCGGTCTGCACGATGATGAGGTCATCGACACCTAACAGGGCGACTTTGCTGTTGGGGCGCGCGTTGAAGACGATATTGTTTTCGGAATCGATTTCAGCGAGGTCGGTGTTGGTTTTGTTGTTGTCTCCTTGGGTCTCAAGATACTTGGCTACCGAGATCCATGAGCCAACATCATCCCAGTCAAAGCTGGCTTCGATGTTGAGCACGCGGGAGGCTTTTTCCATCAAGGCGTAGTCGATCGAGATGGGCGTGAGCTCGGGAAATCTGCTATCTACAAAATTTCTGACGTTGTCAGCTCCTGCTATTTGAGTGATGAATTCTGCAAGCTCAGGTGTATGCTGCGCGAGTTCATTGACGACTGTTTTTACCGACCATATGAATATGCCGGCGTTCCAGGCGAAGTTCCCTTGAGCAATAAATGTCTCAGCTAGCTCAGGATCTGGTTTCTCTCTGAATCTGCTGACCTCGTAGGGCTGGTTGCTTGTTGGTGGGCCGTCGGTTTGCGCCTCGCTACCACGCTCGATGTAACCGTAGGCAGGACATGCCCAAGTGGGCTTGATGCCGATGGTAACGAGGG
Organism: Akkermansiaceae bacterium; assembly: GCA_049631945.1. GTDB lineage: Bacteria > Verrucomicrobiota > Verrucomicrobiia > Verrucomicrobiales > Akkermansiaceae > Oceaniferula. The sequence continues at coordinate 2,613 of JBNABE010000077.1, read as the reverse complement.
CGGGGTTGTGGGCCGCTACACTCATCGCATCGTGCATGATGGACTGATAGGATGAGGTGTCTTGGATTAATTGGTCCGAGGGCAATACCATGATGGTTGCATTCGGATTTCTGGCGGCGATGAGCCCGACGCCCAGGGCGACAGCGGGTGCAGTGTCACGCTTGGCGGGCTCGGCGAAGATGTTTTCAGACGGAAGCTCAGAGGCAACTTCGCGCACAGCTTGTTCTTGCAGGGTATTGGTGAGGATCAGAATATTCTCTCTGGGAATTAGCCCTTCGAGTCTGCTGATCGTTTGGTTGAGAAGGGTGGCTTCACCAAAGAGGTTGAGCAATTGCTTCGGTTTGGCATTTCTGGATAATGGCCAAAAACGGGTGCCGCTACCACCCGCGAGAATTAAGGCAAACTGGTTAGGGTTGATTTCAGTGGCTTTGCTGGTTGAGCTACTCATGGACTGGAGAATGGGAGAGAATTTATCGATGAAAAAGGAGAAACGATCAAATTAATCAACATTTGAAAGGATTTGCGCTTTTCTCATGAAAATCAGAGGGTAGAATGTGAGCATGGCACAAGATCATTCTGACAAAAACTGGATTGAAACCAGCGCATCCTTTGCTCCAGCGATGCTGGGCGCAGCTGCCGGCGTTTTTTTAGGCGACCTCATGCACCGTGATACCCGCAGACCTGTTGCCCTTACACTTGCTGCACTTGGTGCAGCGGCTCTGGCTCCATCAGTGGTCGAGCTGGTTGCAGATAAGGTGAATGGACCTGAGAGTAATCGGGGATCCAAGCGCACTCTGCGTAATATTCGAGATGCAGGCGTGGCTACCGACGAGTTCGCTGATCTGGAAGACGAAATTGGCGAGCAGATGTTTGTTGGCTAACAAGCCAAACATTCCTTGAACGATGCGTTCCACTAATTCGCTCTAATCATTATTGATGCGCGTATTATTGACAGGCTCTACCGGCAGGCTCGGTGGAGCTTTTTTCTCTCTATGGGGCAGAGATTCAATGGTCGAATTGCTCTCGCCTAGTAGGCAAGAGCTGGATCTCTCGGAGCCAGATCAAGTAAGGTCTTTTTTGTCTCGGGTTGAATTTGATTGGCTTATTAACGCGGCAGCTATTACCGATTTAGAACAATGTTTAGATCAGCCTGATCTTGCCCATCGGGTGAATGTAAATACGCCACAGATCATGGCGGAGGTCTGCGCTGAAAGGTCGTCAAAGTTGGTTCATTTTAGCACGGATTATGTGTTATCTGGAGAGCAACCAGGGACGAAGACCGAGCTTGCTGCGACGGGGGCGATCAATGAGTATGGAGCCAGCAAGTGTGCTGGTGAGCTTGCTGTTCTTGAGGCCAATGCCGATGCTTTGGTAGCTCGTGTATCATGGTTGTTTGGACCTAGTTCGGATCAGAGGCCCACTCATTTTGACAATGTTCTGTATCGAGCGCTTGCCGGTGAAAAGCAGCGTTTGATTTGTGATAAGTTTTCGATGCCAACATTTACTTATGATGTAGTGCATTGGGTATATGCGTTATTGGAGGCTGGTTCGAGCGGCATTTACCATCTTTGCAACCTTGGAGAACCCGAAAGTTGGTATAGCTACGCGCAGAAGGTTTGCCGGTTAGCCGTAGATTTAGGCTATGAGCTAGATGAAGATAATTTGCTGCCAGTCAACTTGGCAGATATCGACTTTTTTAGAGAGAGGCGCCCGATACATACTGCGATGAAGCCTGCGCGCATGATTGACGAGGGGATTATGACACCTCGTCATTGGCGTGATGCTGCTATGGACTATTTGAAAATACGTTGACCATAGTGGAGTGTAATGGCAAGGTGGCTACAATGAATATTATTCGATTTGCGACGATGTTAGCAGCAGGTATCCTCTGTCATGCATTGCATAGTTGTGGCAATGCATACGACACTGTGAGCGGCCGCGGTGATGGCCAGTTTGGGGCTCCACGGGCTATCCCAACAGATGATCCTGAAATGTATGGGCCTGAGATTGTCCCCGGGCGTTATTTGCAGACTGTATCGCAAAACTCCGTGTTTTTTAGCAACTACCCCGGTATTTATGACCAGCCTGATAGAATTTTGCCAACTTTCACTGATGTGAAAGTTGTCTCGGTTAAGGGCACTTATGTCAAAGTGGAGCTGATTGATACCGGTGCTGTAGGATATGTTCCATCTATGATGTTGGGTGAAAAGCGATCACCAAGAAATGACCGGCTAACACCTCAAGACAGTGGTGAGCAAGTTGTGCCAGATATTACTCCGGATTTAATCGATCCAAGCAGGCCGGCAGAGTAAGAACGGTTGGTTCGGAGAAATTCCTTTTGGAATGATCCTTGAGCTGAGACGAAATTCAAGAGTATGAGTGAGCGATTTTCTGAGTTTGGCCAACGGCTCTGCATGGGCAGTGGTATCGAGGAGCTGATGGATGACCTTGGCAATGCCCTGGTCTCCGGTGGGCCTGATGTGCGTATGCTCGGTGGTGGTCAGCCAGCTCATATTCCCGAGGTCAACGCTCTATGGCGGCGCAGGCTTGAGGAAATTATGGCTTCGGCAGGAGGGTTGGAAAAAATGCTTTCGAACTACGATCCGCCACGTG
>JBNABE010000076.1:0-9428 GCA_049631945.1 Akkermansiaceae bacterium | reverse complement strand
CGTAGGCTTATTGTATTCCTTGCCTCCGATCACCGCTTTGTATGATCGTATCACCATGGCTCGATATCCTGTTCCCCAGTTACGGTCGCTCTCATGGTAGGCACCTGGGAATGCAACCCACCATGGCCCTGGACCACTGAGAGTTGTTCTTGGAATAAAGTCGGCCCCACGCTTTAAACCCTTGGGGACCACCTGTTCCTTGATCAAGCCGTTCACATCACCGAATGCGACTTTGGGCGTTATGTAACCTCCTGTTCTTCCCATTTTAAATAGCCAGCCGTTGGCGTCTACCTTACTGTCAAAGTTATAACTTAGAGTTGTGAACGTGCGTGCGTAATCATCTGTGCGCAAAGTGCGTACCGTAGATTCAACCTTGATCTCTTTGTTTGCGCCATAAGCACCACCATACTTCACTTCGGTCATACAGGGTCCATGGGCTAAATAGGCGGTCTTCAAACCATTAAAGAGATGCTTTTGTTTTTTGGCGTCATTGAGGCCCAGCCAATCGCCCCCCCAGCCTGCATCCGTCCATTGCCACTTTTCGCCAGCTTTACCATTCCTAGACATCAACATCCTAACATCAGTCACCGCAACATCAACGCAGCTCATATCGATGTCCATGCAGTAAGTTTCGCCCCAGCAACCAATAGCAAGCTGATCCCAGCGGCCATGTCCGCCATAGCCGACCAAGGAGAGTTGTGCATGTGACGCAGAGGGTAGCTTACCATAAAACCCGTATGCGAATTTCAGCTTATACTTGGATACGCCCTTCATCCCAGGCAACAAAACATAAGCTCTAAGATAATCTCCCATTCCGCTGTTATGCCAGTTTTTGCTGAGTTGGACTGGGATGCCAGTGGGGCGACCACTTTCATCGCATAAAATAGGGCATACTCCTGTGATGTTAGCACAGCCAAAAATCTCCATCATAAAGGGGACTTTATTACCACTTTTTGAATTCACCGTAATTTCGACTTCGTCATAATCACGGATATCATTATACCCCGACTTCCCCTCTCGTTTGGGCCTTTTGATTGACGCTACGTAGCAATCAAACTCATCTCGGTATGTTACTTGTAATGGCTTGTTGTGCAACATGGATACCTGTAATTCCTGACCGCCACGGTCAAACTCAGAAAGGCCGCAGTGAAGTGTAAACTTCTTCTCCTGCCCAACACTCCACAAATCAGATACTGCTGTCTCGGTCGCCCACTTTTTACCATTGCCGCTCAGCGACAAACGGACTTTAGCATTTTGCCAAATGGGCATCTTCAAATCAGGTGCATTTTCAAAATTGTTTACATAGGCTAAATGTGGATCTTGTATTGCTTTGTGGGGAGCGCGAGTGTTGCGAATCAAAGCTTTCTGGTCTAGAGCCTTGCTCCAGACCCTTAATTGATCGACGATTACACGCGCTGACGGCCCCTTATTGTTAGCTTTGCGTCCTATACGCATGTCACCTTTGCCTAGCACTCTCTTTTTGTTGAGCTCAATCGATTTTTGCTCACGACCATCAATATATACAGCGAGCTTTTTTCCGTTATAAGTCACCGCTACATGAAACCACTTATCAGCGATGAGAGAGTGCCGATGCGTTCTTATCTCTCTGTAGTTGCGCCTATCGACACCACCTATATTGATTCCAGCTGTAATACTGTCTCCCATTATACCGATGCCGAAATACCCATCAGTTCCTTCATTGCCATTTTTAGAAAAAACCCAACTTCTGTTTTTATGAATCGCTGCGCTTGGTATCTTAATCCATGCTTCTGCGGTGAATTGCTCATGCTCCAGAGACGGCTGATGCGGTATTAACAAAGACTCTTTCAATACCCCCTGCCCCTTGCCTGTGACGCCTTGCTGGACCCCATCTATAAGTTCGATAACAGGCTTCATCTCCAGGTTGAAAGTCATGGAGTTGGGCCACGCTACAACATCAAGCTTGGCATCTGTTACTAACTTACCACCTTGCTCATCTGTGAACTCCAATCCCGCAAAATCATAATGCTGAGCAAGTCTTGCAGATTCCCACATCCGCGCACTGAGCATGCGACCTTCGGTTGCCCTCTCCCGTGCCGCAAGACAATTGGTTGCCCGATAAATCTTGCCGTTTTGTTCAAATTCTATTTTTAGCTCAGCATCTGGTAGACGACTCATCCTCGCCCAACTTTTACTTAGCGCATCTTCGTAACCCAATGTATGATTAAAAAGCCCAAACTTAGGCTTATTAAGCTGAGCCATGTCTAGAACAAGTCCATAGTAGCCAGTCTCTAGACACAATATATCCGCTGAACTGTTGTCCCGATGTTTGCGCATACCATTCTGCCAATAGCCAAAGGTATAATCCTGAGCGTTAAGACCCAGTGAAGCTTGTCGTTCTAGCCCCTTGGACTGCGATGGATTAGACTGCGAAAATTGAGCTAAACTTAAAAAAAAGACTGATATCAGAGATGCTCGAGAAAAGAGGCTAAGATGATGATCAAGGTGCATGTGGCTGTGATGTATTACAGTTATCTTACTTATCGCAACCAGCACATCTGTCATTAAAACACAAATAATGATCATGAATGCAATCGAATCAATGTTCGCTGAAAGCCCATAAGAAAGGACCAGATGTTAATAGTTCATTATCATGGTATATCCCTGTCATGATCCTTGACTCATCGCCCTCAGACCACTAGTTTGCCGCCTCGAGTGCCATACTGACTGTCGAAACAACTCCACAGCGCTCCGTATGACAATCGCCCTACAAAAACAAGATTCACTCTTTCACAACAGATTTTCATTATGAACATTACCGTCGACAAAAAGCCAGAATGTACAGCTACTCTCAGCGCTGTAATCCCTGCAGATAAAGTTCAAAGCGAACGCAAAAATATCGTTACCGCATTTGGTTCACAGGCCAAAATACCTGGTTTTCGTCCAGGTAAGACTCCCACTTCTGTCATAGAGAAGAGATTTGCCAATGACATTAAGCAAGAGTTGGAATCGCGTCTTATCAGTGCAGCATGTAGCGAAGCAATGAAGCAAGATGAGGATCTTAAGGTTCTTAATTTCAAAAATCCAGAAACTCTAGACCACGCAGACGATGGCAGCTTCAGCTTTGTCATGCCTATGATTCTAGCTCCCAGCTTCGATCTCCCTGATTACAAAGGTATAGAAATTAAAATACCCTCAACTGACGCAACCGACGATGAGGTGCAACGTGAAATAGACGGTGTGGCCGAGCGCTACGCAGAATACAACGACATCGAGGACCGCACCATTAAATCTGATGATATTGCTGTTATCGATTTCTCATCCACTCTAGACGGCAAACCACTAGAAGAAGCACTTGGCGAACCCGCTGGCATTCTAGGAGGTAAGGAGGATTATTGGATTCAAATCAAGGAGGGCGCCTTTCTTCCTGGCTTTGCCAAACAGCTCGAAGGTGCAGGTTCAGGTGACAAGCTTGAAGTGAAAAGCACTGTTGGCGATGATTTCCCTGTAGAAAAGCTTCACGGCAAGGAGATCCTATTCGATGTGACCATCAAAGGAATAAAGGAGCAAAAGCTACCTGAAATAAATGATGCCTTTGTAGCCGAAACACTTCAATTCGGAGAAGACAAAACATTAGATGATCTCAAAGAGCTTATCTCTGAGCAAATTTCGCAACAGAAAAAGCAGCAAGCAGAAGAAGCCAAGGTAAACCAAATCGTTGAAAATCTAATAGCCAAAGTTGATTTTGAGCTTCCCGAAGAAATGGTCGCAGCAGAAGCACAGGGAAGTGCCGACGACATGGTTGCTCGTGGCGCCCAAGCAGGCATGAGTGACGAGGACATTGCTACCCAGCAAGCTGAGATCATAGCTGCAGCACAAGTCCAAGCTCGCAACAATTTGAAAACAAACTTCATTTTACAAGAAGTTGCTCAAGCCGAAAACATCGAGGTGAATGACGCTGAGGTCTTGCAGCGCATTAACGCAATGGCCAAACAACAGAAAAAGCCTGCAAAGACACTCATCAAGGAAATGCAACGTTCAGGCCGTATTTCAAGCCTCAAGAACTCCATTCTGATCGGCAAGGCTATTGACTTCCTCATCGAGAACGCAAAAGTAGAGCTTGCAGAGGTCGAGGTAGAAGCCTGATATCTATACCAATTACGCATGCTCAAACCAATCAATCTCACACCTAATTTCACTATGGAATCTACACCTGAAAACAACTACTACATCCCCACAGTCATTGAATCCGATGGACGCGGTGAACGTGCCTTCGACATCTATTCCCGCCTACTCAAGGACCGCATCATTTTCATAGGCACCGGTATCGACGATGGCGTAGCGAACTCCGTGATTGCGCAAATGTTGTTTCTGCAGATGCAAGATCCCAAGAAAGATATTCACATCTACATCAATTCACCTGGTGGCTCAGTCACTGCCGGTCTTGCCATCTATGACACCATGCAGTTTCTTACTTGCGATGTGAATACGTATTGTATTGGAATTGCCGCCTCTATGGGCGCCGTACTCTTGACCGCTGGCACAAAAGGCAAGCGTTTCTGTCTACCTAACTCACATGTCATGATCCACCAGGTTTCTGGGGGTGCTCAAGGCACCGCGGCTGATGTTGAGAGAACCATTGGCTTCATGTTCAATTTAAAGAAGAAGCTCAACGACATACTCTCTAAGCATACTGGCAAAACGGTAAAACAAGTAGAAAAAGATGTTGACCGTGACAACTACATGTCTGCTGAAGAATCAGCCAAATACGGCCTTGTAGACAAGGTGCTAGAAAGCCGCAAAGAGTTACCTTCATCAGATGACGCGGATGACGCAAAAAAATAAGACATTAGCTCTGTTTTAGGTTAATCTCAAGGCGTGCCATTGGTATTTGTTACCAAGCGCGCCTTTTCCTTTTAACACTACTACCTGGGTTCGCCCCCTCACTCAAGCATTCAACTTAAACAATCATGGCCCGATCATCAAATATTACAATGTGCTCCTTTTGCGGTAAAAGTCACTCAGAGGTAAAAAAACTCATCGCTGGACCCACTGTCTACATTTGTGACGAATGCATCGAAGTTTGCTCATCTATTCTAGAAAAAGAGCTTGGTGAAACTAAAGGCAAAGTTGCCGAAACTCACATCAATACGGGCGAAATCCCAACCCCTGAAAAGATATCTGAGAAGCTTAATGAATTCGTGGTAGGTCAAGACCACGCCAAGAAGGTTTTATCAGTGGCTGTATACAATCATTATATGCGCCTCAGACAAAACAACGTTAAATTATCAGCTGATTTTGCAGGAGTAGACATAGAGAAATCAAACATCCTTATGCTGGGACCGACAGGCTCGGGCAAGACCCTGCTCGCCCGTACTTTAGCGAATGTTCTGGATGTGCCCTTCACTATTGTTGATGCCACGACGCTCACCGAGGCTGGCTACGTTGGAGATGATGTAGAAAATATCATTCTCAGACTACTTCAGGCTGCAGACTTTGATGTCGAGAGAGCCGAACGCGGCATTATCTACGTTGACGAGATTGATAAAATCGGCCGGACCACACAGAATGTATCAATTACACGTGATGTTTCAGGCGAAGGCGTGCAACAAGCACTGCTCAAAATCCTAGAGGGAACAATATGCAATGTCCCCCCTCAAGGTGGACGTAAACACCCTCAACAAGAGTATATCCAGGTCAACACAGAGCGTATCTTATTCGTCTGTGGCGGAGCATTTGTAGGCATTTCTGACATCATAAGTCGCCGTCTGGGCAAACATGTCTTGGGCTTCCACGAGGGAGAGGAGACTGAAGATGAGAAAAACGTAGAGGCCATCGATTTGTTCGAAAAAGCCGAACCAGAGGACCTCCTTCATTTCGGTCTAATCCCCGAATTTATCGGTCGCTTACCCATCATCTCCTCCTTGCGCGAGCTCACTACCGATGAGCTGATTGAAGTTTTAACACAGCCCAAGAATGCACTCATTAAACAATACTCCAAATTGCTTGCAATGAGTGGTGTGAAGCTAAAAGTTACTAAAGATGGACTCACAGCTCTTGCCGAAGAAGCCATAAGTCGAGGAACTGGAGCGCGTGCACTGCGTGCCATTTTCGAAAAAATCATGCTTAATGTCATGTTTGAGATTCCAGGGCGAGATGACATTGTTTCGGTAACAATCAACCGTGCTGTCGTTGAAGGCAAAAAGCCACCCGTTCTGAAGAAAAAGCGTGCTGATGCAGCTTAGACCCCTAAAAAAATTGCAGACATCCTGCTTGCATATGCACACTCAGCGTCTATGGATTCGGCATGAGTTCAGACAGCGCAACTAACCATCTCGACCAGCTTAAGCAATACACAACCGTCGTTGCAGACACCGGGGATTTTGCCTCTATGGAGGAATACAAACCTCAAGATGCTACCACTAACCCTTCTCTCATTCTGCAAGCGGCAGCCAAGCCTGAGTATAAGCATCTCGTCGAGCAAGCCATCAGCGAGCATACAGAGTCAGAACTCACTGGCCAGCCCTTAGTTGAGAGCATTATTGACCGTATCCTGATACTATTCGGCCTTGAAATACTGAAGATCGTACCGGGTCGAGTATCCACAGAAGTCGATGCTCGCCTTTCCTTTGACACCGATGGCACAGTCGCCAAGGCACTTCATCTCATATCACTCTATGAAGCCGAGGGCATCAGTCGCGACCGCATCCTTATTAAAATCGCTTCCACTTGGGAAGGTATACGTGCCGCTGAGCAGCTGGAAAAAGAGGGTATCCATTGCAACCTGACCTTGCTGTTCGCATTTGCTCAGGCCGTGGCTTGTGCTGAGGCCGGCGTGCAACTCATCTCCCCCTTTGTCGGTCGCATTTACGACTGGTACAAAAAAGATACCGGTATTGACTACCAGGGAGCCGAGGATCCGGGCGTCCTGTCCGTCCAAAAAATTTACAACTACTACAAGAAGTTTGGCTACAAAACAGAAGTTATGGGCGCATCTTTTCGAAATTGTGGTCAAATTACCGAGCTCGCTGGTAGCGACTTGTTAACGATTAGTCCAGGGCTGCTTGAAGAGCTTCAAAACACATCTGGGGAGCTCACCCAAAAACTCACCGAAGCTAGTGCGCAAGCCTCAGACCTTGAGCAGATCCACCTCGACGAGAAAGCATTCCGCTTCATGTTCAACGAGGATGCGATGGCAACCGAAAAGACAGCTGAAGGAATAAGAAACTTCTCAGCGGACATTGTAAAACTCGAAAATCTAATCAAGGGTATGCTCTAAAACAGCATGTTTTTGATTATATTGGTCGTTTTTCATGTTTAATATATCTTAAATTGTGCTTCTTTGTGCTTTTTAAGGCTGTTTTTGATTTGCATTTCTAGCTTTTTTGTCTAATTTGCAAGCGAAACAACAACTTTCGCATGAGCAAGAAACAATTAGACGGTGCCCAAGCACTCATTAAGACTCTCGACGACCTAGGGATTGAATACATATTTGGATACTCAGGCGGAGCTGCCATTCCTATCTTCGATGCTCTGGTAACGGTAAAGAGCAACATCAAATTCGTTCTCGCACGCCACGAGCAGGGCTGCTGCCATATGGCAGATGGTTACGCCCGTGCCACAGGCAAGCCAGCTGTTGTATTGGTAACTTCTGGGCCGGGCGCAGGCAACACCATTACTGGCATCATGACTGCTCAGATGGATTCTGTGCCCATGATCATCATCTGTGGCCAGCAGGTAACATGGATGCTAGGCAAGGACGCATTTCAAGAGGCTGACATTTTTGGCATCACCATCCCCGTGGTAAAGCATAACTATCTTGTAAAAGACACCAACTCCATTCCACGTGTGATCCGTGAAGCACATCACATTTCGACAACAGGTCGTCCTGGTCCAGTGCTTGTCGATGTACCTAAGGACATCAGCTCTGGATTATTCACAGGCGACATGGACCCAGAATTGGATCTGCCCGGTTATCAGCCAGAAACATCTTACGAAGTTGATGCTGACAAAATCGACGAAGCCCTGCAATTGATACACAAAGCCGAGCGCCCTCTTATTCTCGCTGGGCATGGGGCAATGATTTCTGGTGCCGATGCGGAGCTCAAGGAGCTCGCCGAGACGCTACGCTGCCCTGTAACCTCTACCCTACTGGGCAAGGGGGTCTTCCCCGAAGAACACGAGCTCTCAGTCGGCATGCTTGGCATGCACGGCACCGCTTATGCCAATAAGGCTATATGTGCCTGTGACCTGCTCATTAATATCGGCTCACGCTTCGATGACCGTATCATTGGACAAGCTGACAAGTTCTGCAAAGACGCCAAGATCATCCACATAGATATCGACCCCTCAGAAATGAACAAAATGGTTCGCCCAGACATCGAAATCGTTGGAGATGCGAAATCTAGCCTCGTCGAGATCAACAAGCGAATCTCCTGCCTTGATACAGACCCATGGCTAAATACGATTGATGGTTGGCGCAAAAAGTATCCGCTATCCTACCGCAAACAAGGTGGATTAAGGATGCAGCAAGTCATCGACGAGCTCTACCAAGTTGCGGGTGGAGATGCCATTGTCTCTACTGACGTTGGGCAGCACCAGATGTGGGCCGCTCAGTTTTATAAGACAAATGCCTCATGGAAATGGCTATCATCTGGCGGTGCTGGCACCATGGGATTTGGTTTCCCCGCTGCCATTGGTGCTGCGTTTGCATGCCCAGATGAGACTGTCATTTCGATTTCAGGTGATGGTGGATTTCAAATGACGCTATTCGAACTCGCCACAGCGGCTCTTCACAAGCTGCCAGTGAAAATTGTCGTTCTCAACAACCACTACCTCGGTATGGTTCGCCAGTGGCAAGAGCTCTTCTTTGAGGACCGCAAGTCGGGCGTTGACCTGGAAGGCAATCCTGATTTCTGCAAGTTAGCAGCAGCCTACGGTGTTCCTTCATTTAACATCAAGCGCCCCGCTGATGTCAGACGCCAACTGGAAAAAGCCTTCGAAATCACAGATGGCCCTGTACTTATTCATGCCGAATGTGTGAAATCCGACAATGTATTTCCAATGATTCCTGCTGGCGCTGCTCTGGAGGATATGCTCACCGAGCCACCTAAAGGCAAATTAGCCAAACCTACTGGCTCTACCTAGAACTCAAGAGCTCTCAATTATTCAATCACTAACTTATCTATATCTATGTCTATTGTAACAACTGACACACTACCTGAAGACCTGCCCGCGGTACCAGCTACTCCACCAGTGCATACTCTTTCAGTTTTTGTAAACAACAAGGCAGGTGTTCTGATGCGCATTTGTCAGGTATTTGCCCGTCGAGGATACAACATCGATTCCTTGGTTGTCTCACGTGGCCGCGACAAAAATTTCTCTAGGATGACCATTGGTATCAGTGGTGATCCTGCTGGACTCGAGCAAATCATTTTGCAGGTGACCAA
>JBNABE010000075.1:0-9455 GCA_049631945.1 Akkermansiaceae bacterium | reverse complement strand
TGGCAATAGTGGTGCAGATGATATTTGATCATCTGGTAGCTAATTAGATATCTTTGATCATCTTCGTGCCGGTATGAATCATCACCACTCATCAGCTCACCCTTATCCTCCCGGTAAGGTCGTCAGCTCGTGTTTGCTTTACGGGGCTGTGGGGTTGGCTTTGGCTTTGGCGATGCATTTGTTGGGCATGTTCGAGCAGGGTGATATTGTGCTGAAGCAATCATTGTCTGGGCTCACCTCAGATTTGTTTTTAGTCGTTGTCTCGGATTCTTTACTGTTCGCTGTGGCCGCCTTGTTTTCCTTTGGTATCGCTTTTGCTGTACTTGATTCACCTGCGCCGTGGCGGCGTGTTTTGCTGGGTGTAACCGCTTTGGTTGTGTTGCTGGCAATGGTCCCAGTATGTGCGCTGTGGCAAATTTATTTTTCGCCGTTTTTGGTTGTGATTGCATATTTTTGGGCTTGGTTTTGCGCCATGATGTATGCCAGTCAGCATACCATGCCTTGTGACTCGAATGATAGTGCATGTGCTCAACATGCCTTGGTTCCTGTCGCAATGGAGCCAGTTGAGGCAATTAGCTCAAATTCGAAGGTCCTTTCGGAGCATGCGCACGAGGCTAAGCACGAAATTAAGCATGACGATTTGCCTTCTGCTCTTGCGGCCGATGATTTAGATAATAAATATAGACCGAAAGAGTAACGATTAAATGGCCAGAGCAAATTATCCAGATCCAGTTGTTGAGCTCATAGCGGAGCTGAAAAGGCTACCTGGCATAGGGCCTCGAAGTGCTGAGCGTATTGCCGTATGGTTGTTACAGCACCCCAAGTCCAATGCTACTGAGCTTGCGGAGGCCACTCATAGAGCAAAGCATGAGGTTGACTCATGCGATGTTTGTGGTTTTTTTTCCAGCCAAGGGCTTTGCCCTGTATGCAGCGATGAGCACCGAGATACTCACGAGCTATGTGTGGTCGAACAGGCGACTGATGTTTTGCCACTTGAACGTTCAGGAGTCTTCAAAGGTTACTACCATTGCATGGGTGGAAAGTTGTCGCCCTTGGACAATGTAACTCCGGAAAATTTACGTATTACGTCTCTCATCAAGCGGGTTGAAGCAAATCCCGGTGTGGAAGTTATTTTGGCACTTGGTGCTGATGTCGAAGGTGAGGCTACTTCGAACTATTTAGCCGAGGTGCTCAGTACGCGTGAGTGCCACGTGACGCGTATTGCTCAGGGATTGCCAGCAGGTGGAGGGCTTGATCATGCTGATGAGTTAACCTTGATGCGTGCGCTTCAAGGCCGTAGACAAATAGAGCATTAGTTAATCTTTGGCTGCTTTTGGGTCAAGAGCATCGCGCAGGCCGTCACCTAGGAAGTTCAGGGCCAGTAAGGTTAGCGAGAAGGTAATCGAAGGTATGATCAGCAGACGGGGGTGAGTCTCCATATAATTGGCACCCTCACTGAGCAAGATACCCCATGAGCTATTGGGAGATTCCACCCCAAGGCCGAGAAAAGAAAGGGTGGCTTCTGTCAGGACAAAACCTGGGACGGTCAAAGTTGCATACACAATCACTGGCCCAAGCATATTGGGCATGATGTGGCGTATCAGAATTCTGCGATGAGTAAGCCCGAGTGAGACGGCAGCCTCGACAAATTCCTGTTTCTTGAGCGATAGCACCTGAGCTCTAGCAACACGGGCCATGGTCAGCCAACCGAGGGCCCCAATAGCGACAAACAATGGAACCAGATTGATGAATTTTTTGATAAAAACATCATGCTCTGGCCAGCGAGTGACAAGGTTATCCGTGAGTTCTTTGGCGTGTTCAGAGATCAGCAGAGAGAAAAGAATGACTAAAACAAGAAAGGGTAGGCCGTAGAGAATATCAACGATTCGCATCATGATGCTATCCGTCTTGCCGCCGGCGTAGCCGGCAATAGCCCCATAGATCAGGCCAATAATGAGCGAGACTGTCGTGGCTACAATGCCCACCAGCAGGGAAATTTGGCCACCGTATAGCAGTCTTGCCAGAAGGTCTCTTCCCGATTGATCCGTGCCGAGCCAGTGGTTTTGATTTGGAGGCAAAAAGGTATTATTGAGGTCCTGAGTGTTAGGGTCCGTAATGATGGGTAAAGCCGGTATGATAAAACACAAGATGCCGATAGTCAGCAACAAAACAAGGCTGGCCATTGCCATCTTGTTTTGACGTAGGCGCAACCACGCATCTGACCATAGGGAGTGGCCCTTGCTGATGTCGAGTTGTTGAATGTTGTTACCCATGGTTGATTACGGAGAAGGCTTTCAAGCCCTGATGCGAGGGTTGAGCATGACCAGTACGATATCGGCTGCGAGGTTGGCAAATACGATCAGTGAGCCGAACAAGATGACGACGCCTTGGAGTAGGAAATAGTCTCGGTCCTTTGTTGCATTGACGAAGTGCTGCCCCATGTCGGGCACTTGGAAAATGGTTTCAATAATAAAGGAGCCGGTGATGAGCATGGCAAATGCCGGGCCGATATATGCGACAGCCGGAATAATACCACCACGGAGGGCATGCTTGGTGACGATGAGTGCGGGGCGTACACCTTTGGCGTGGGCGGTGCGAATGTAATCTTGATTGAGAACTTCCAGCATACCCCCACGCGTGATACGTGCAAGGTAGGCAGCTGTTGCCAAGCCAAGAGTTAAGGCGGGTAAGATCCAGTCAGATGGGTCACCCCAGCCTGCTACTTTAAGCAAAGGGATGCGGGTTGCTAGCTGTCCTGCGAGCAAGGGGGCTACCACAAAGGAGGGTATGCTGATGCCTGCCATCGCAATAATCATCGTGCCGTAGTCGATGTAAGAGTTTTTTCTCAAGGCTGAAATGATGCCTGCAGGTATTCCGATGAGAATGGCGAAGCTCATGCCGGCGATGCCTAGAATGAGAGATGCGGGGAAGGAGTGGCGAATGATCTTGGCCACGGGCTGTTCCTTCACGGGGGAGTCACCCAGATCTCCGCGGGCGAGCAGACCAAGATATACAATAAATTGCTCGGAGTTGGATTTATCGAGGTGAAAGCGTTCCTTGTTTTTTTCAATGATGTGAGCCGCGTGGGCTTTTTCACCAGAGAAGGGATCACCAGGCATTAATCTCACCAGCATAAAGGTGATCAGTAGCAGACAGAAAACCACGAGAATTCCCTGTAGTAGGCGGCTAATGATAGTGCGCAGCATGCGGGTTGAGTTTTGAGATTAGTTTTGCGGAAGTTCGAGATCCACAAACTTGTAGGGATGATTGTTGAGCAGCAGGGGGTGCCAGCCTATCACGGCATCGTGTAGGAGGTAGTTCGTAGTGTACCAGTAAACTGGGATAATCGGCATTTCAGAAAGGAACAGGGCCTCGGCCTGCTCTAGGATACGCAGGCGTGCTGTGGGGTCTTTGGTTTGCTCCGCCTTTGCCAGCAGGGCCTCATAGTCCGTGTTGGACCAGCCGGTGCGGTTGTTGCCGTCTCCGGTTTTCCACATGTCGAGGAAGGTGGTCGGATCCGGGTAGTCGCCGATCCATCCGCCGAGGGCGAGCTGGTAGTCGAGCCCGGACATGCGGCTTAGGTAGGTTTTCCACTCGCGCTGTTCGATCGAGACCTCGGCCCCGAGATGCTTTTTCCACATGTCTTGATAGGCTTCGCTCAAGCGTTTGGAAACCTCTCGGTCGGTGGAGAGCAGAGTAATGCGCAGTTTTTTGTCGCCAGAATATCCTGCCTCTTCGAGTAGTTTTTTGGCGCGATGGGGATTAAAGCTGACGACATCAGGGGTGTGGTAATCATCTGTCGGCGGAACCATACCATAGGCGGGTTTTTGCCCTCCCTTGAGGATATGGGTGATGATGGCCTGCGAGTCGATGGAGAGAGCCAGTGCTTGCCTGACCCGTAAATCCTTGAGTGCAGGATCGGTGACATTGAAGCGGATGAAGTTGGTGCCCAGATAAGTCTCCTGCCGGAGATACTCACTGTATTTATCCTTAGCGTGTTCAATCATCTCTGGAGCAAGCCCGTAGGTGGCGTGGAGTTGCTGGTTGAAGAACATCCGCGCCTCGGTGTATTGGTTGGAGATGGGCAGGAAGCGGATGCCCTTGAGTTTGACGGTATTCTTGTCCCAGTAATACGGGTTTTTTTCTGCGTAGATGTAATCATTGAGTCGCCATTGCTTGAGCGCAAACGCGCCATTAGAAACGAGGTTCTCAGGCTCTGTCCACGGGGTGTTACGCTGCTCCATCGCGCCGTGCTTTAGAATGATATGCTTGGGTACAGGATACCAAGTATAGTGTTTAGTCAGGTCAGGCAGGAAGGGGATGGATGCCTTGAGGCTGATTTTTAAGGTGTAGGCATCAGGAGCACTGACGCCGACTGTGGAGAAGTCTGTAGCTTCGCCTTTGTTGTAGGCTTCTGCTCCCTGGATGTAATAGAGCATGCTAGCGTAATCAGCGCCAAAGTCCGGGTGTAAAATGCGCTGGTAGGAGAACAAGAAATCCTCTGTCGTTAAAGGCGTGCCGTCTGACCACTTGCCATCTCTACGCAGATGGAAAGTCCATTCGGTAAAGTCATCGTTGGCTTGCCATGCTTCGGCTACACCGGGAAGGTGAACTCCTTGTTTGGATGGGTGCTCTACGCAAAGACCCTCAAAAAGTGCTCTAATAATATTGCTCTCGATCACCCCAGTGACGATCTGCGGATCGAGGCCCTGAGGCTCCGTGCTATTGCCTAGCACTAGAATTTTTTTTGCCGTGTAGGAATCGATGGGAGGCTCACCCTTACAGCCCACTAAGGCGAGGGCGCCTATGCCCAAAAGCAGGTGGATGAGATGAGCATTGCGCATGTCCAGAAAGTGGCGGTTTTGCTACGAATGTGGAGTTTTTTTTTAGGGGAAATGAGATTGTAGGGGATTTGTAAAGGAGGTGCTTGCCTCAGGTGCAGAGCTGACCTAAAAATCTGGGGGTAAACTGGTGCCATGCGTGTGGCCGGTTGATTCTGATTCCATGAAGGCCTATTTTATCCGCAGGTTCATGCTCGTGCCCATCACCCTTTTTGGCGTGACTTTGATCGTCTTTGCCTTGACGAGATTTATGCCGGGTAGCCCAGTGGAGAGGGCGATGCAGCAGGCGGCGCAAGCGGGGGACGAGAGCGCCAAGGGTGCTGCTGGAAGTAAGGAGAACCAAGGGGGTATGAGTGATGAACAGGCAGAGGAGCTCGAAGAAGAGTATGGTTATGATAAACCAGTGCTGGTGGCTTATTTTCAGTGGCTTGGTCTATGGAAGCGGGAGCGACTACAGAGCAAGGGTGTTTTTGAGAAAGGTGGTGAGGATGTTATCGGGGATAGTAAAGTAGAGGATTTTGAGCGGGAAACATTGGTGGTGCTGAAGGGGAGCGGTAGACAGGTGAAAGTAAGTTGGGATGGCGAGGATGTCGGCTCGGCTAATGCAGTCTATTTAAATAGCACCCAGTCTATAGCGGGCGAGGGCTGGAACGTGCGTGTCGAGACTCCAACGGAGCGCAAGGGGCGCTGGGCTCGCCGGATGAAAGCTGATATCAATGAGGCTCCTGCCTATGCACACCGCGCAGTAATCTTTAAATCGAGATTTTCAGGTTTGCTCCAAGGAGACCTAGGCAACTCGATTACCTACCAAGACAAGGTGAGCGATATGATTTTGCAACGTATCCCGATCGCCGTTTATTTTGGGCTCTTATCCACGATAATTATCTATGGCGTATGCATTCCTCTGGGGGTCCTTAAGGCCATCAAACACCGCACGCCGATGGATAATATTTCCTCTATCCTAGTCTTTGTAGGTTACTCTATCCCCGGTTTCTCACTGGGCGCGGTGCTTCTAGTTTACCTTGGTGCGCGTGCTGGTTGGTTTCCGCTCTTTGGGCTGGTGAGTCCTGACTTTTATGAGATGTCCACATGGGGTCAAGTCAAGGATCTAGCGCATCACACTGTGTTACCTCTCATGTGTTACGTGGTTGGCGGCTTCGCAGTGACCACGATGATGATGAAAAACAACCTGATGGACAACCTTGCCGCAGACTACGTTAGGACGGCGGTTGCCAAGGGGGTTGGATTTAAGAAAGCGGTTTTTGGCCATGCGTTTCGAAATTCATTCATTCCCATTGCAACGAGCCTTGGGCATCTGGTTTCGATCTTTGTCGGGGGCAGTATGTTGATAGAAAAGGTGTTCGATATCCAAGGGTTTGGCTTGTTGCAGTTTCAGTCCATCATTGGCAGAGACCAGCCGGTGATCATGGGCACGCTTGCCATTGCCGCTTTCCTGATGGTGTTGGGTAATATTCTCTCAGATATCATCGTGGCGATGATCGATCCACGAATCAAATTTAATTAACTGGTGATGCTTAGAAAGATAGGATGGATTTGGCTCTTGGGCTCGGTGTTAGCCGGGCTGGGGGAGATCCTTGGTCTATCTTTGCCGACCTTGCGCTGGGGCTTCAATGTGAGCCGTGAGATTGAGTGGCTGCACTGGGGTAGTGGTGAAAGTGCGTTTCTGTGGTTTGGCTGGCTGGGGGTGTTTTTCGGTGTTGTGTTCGGGCTACTCATGCTGTGGAAGTTTCCGCGTAATTTTGCGTTCACCCCGATTACACAGCGGCGTATGGACCGCTTTAAATCGATTAAGCGTGGCCACAGGGCCTTACTGATTCTTGGTTTTCTGGCCCTCATTGCGTCGCTGGATCATCTGGTGGTTGGTAACGAGCCTCTGATCATGAAGTATGAGGGGAAATGGTATTTCCCCGCTTTTGTACGGGAAGCAAAGGTGGCAAAAGGAAAGGATTTTGGCATTGCTGGCGATGAGGCAGAGGCACCAGTGAACTACCGTAAGCTCAAGCAACATTTTGCTGATACTGGAGGGCTTAACTGGATGGTGATGCCACTCGTGCCTTATGCGCCGACTCAGGATACCGTCGAACTACCGGTTGAGGAACTCGAACTCCGTGATGATCGGCTTTTGTATCGTAAGAATGCATCGAAGCCCTACCAAGGGCAGGTAAGCCGAGTCTATGACTTGCGTAAGCCGAATGCCAAATTCATGCAGATCACCTACCGCAAGGGCATGCCAGAGGGCTTGGCTGAGGGCTGGGACAAGCATTCCAACCGGGTATACTCAGCAAGCTATAAGGCGGGCGAGCTAGTGGCTGGCTCCACGGTATGGAATGGTGAGGGAGACCTCGCCCATTTTCTCGCGCAAGAGGCATCCGGACCACTCATCGTTTATTACTCAGCAGCACCGCCAAGTTTGAGCATGGGGCATCTGCTCGGTACGACGCCGCAGCGTGAGGATGTTCTGGCCTACCTCTATGGTGGACTGCAGGTGAACTTCAAGGCGGCGATTTTCTATGTGCCTTTTGTCTACGTGATTGGTATTACTGTGGGGCTGTTGATGGGTTTCTTTGGTGGTGCTTTTGATCTGCTCGTCCAGCGTCTCATTGAGGTGTTCTCCAATATTCCTTTTCTCTTTGTCATCATCATTGTCAGCGAGTCCTTCCCCAAGAACTTGAAGGAACAGCTCGGGCTCGGAGTGATTTTGTTTATCTTGATTCTCTTTGGCTGGATGGGGATGACTTATCTGATGCGCACAGCAGCTCTAAAGGAAAAGGCGCGAGACTATGTGGCTGCGAGCCGAGTGATTGGTTGCTCCACTCCGAGGATTATTTTCAAGCATATCTTGCCCAATGCGGTAGCGATTCTGGTAACCTTGGTGCCGTTTTCTGTCTCAGGTTTGATTCTGGGGCTTACATCATTGGACTACCTAGGTTTTGGTCTACCACCTGAGTATGCCACATGGGGAACTTTGCTTCGGGAAGGGCTTACCAATTTATCTGCGCCTTGGCTGGTGAGTTCTGCTTTCCTCTGCCTAGTGAGTGTGTTGATCCTAGTGACCTTTGTAGGCGAAGCCGTGCGCGAGGCATTTGATCCCAAGAAATTTACTTATTACCGATAATGTCTGCTCGAAACAAATCCATCATGTTGCAAGTAATGCTGGCACTCTGTGCCAGCATGCTGGGCATGCTGAGCTCTTGCCAGAGGGATGAGGACACGGTGCAGAGGGGGCTTGGTTTTGAGCAGTTCAAGCCTGTCTACAATCGCTACATCCATGGCTGGCTCCAGCAGCAAAAGGCTGCCGTCGAGGAGACCATCGCTACTACCCGCAAAGAGCTATCCGAAGAGACGGATCCGGAGCTGAAACAGGCGCGTGAGGATGCCATGGCAGAGTTGCTCAAAGAGAAGGAAGTGATCGATTATCGCCTGAGTTTGGGAGATTATTTTGCTGATAAAACGCCCGGGGATATCCCAGATGGTCTGGTATGGGAGGATGGTATGAATCAGCCTGAGATCGGAGATCCACGTGCTACAAAAGGAGGTGTGTTCCGCACTTGGATGCCTCAGTTTCCTGCCACCGTGCGACCCTTTGGTAAGGAGTCGAATAATAGCTTCCGCGGCTATCTGTATGATGAGCTCGAGATTGGGCTGGTGGGCATGCACCCCCTTACGGGTAAGATCATTCCGGGGGTGGCCAAGCGCTGGGCAGTCTCCGCGGACAAACGCACAGTATATTATGAACTGGATGAAGACGCACGCTACAATGACGGAGTAAAGATCAAGGCGAGGGATTTCCAAGTGTCTGCCTACTTGAGGGTGTCAGACCACGTCACGGCCCCATATGCGAAGCAGTATTACCGTGAGCAATTTGCTCAGATTGCCGTGTATAGTGATAGCTTACTCTCGGTCACCTTGCGTGAGGGTAAGCCGCTGACGCCTCTTTTTGCCTCGATGAGCCCATCTAACCGTGAGTTCTATGGTGAGTATGGAGCAGATTACGAGGACCGTTATCAGTGGCGGGTGCCACGCCACACGGGAGCTTACTATGTGAAAGAAGGTGATATCAACAAAGGGGTGTCGATCAAGCTGACCCGGGCGAAGGACTGGTGGGCCAAGGATAAGAAGTATTACCGTTACCGTTTTAATCCTGACCACATCGTCTATACGGTCATTCGTGATGAGAACAAGGCCTTCGAGTTGTTCCGTGCGGGCCAGCTAGAGGCGTTTTTCCTGACACGTCCGGATTATTGGTATGAAAAGTCAGAGATACCTCAGGTCTTTGATGGTTTCATCGAGCGCTATAAGTTCTACACGCAGTAACCACGAGTGCCGCGTGGCATTTACATGAATGTCTCAAGGCCCAAGCTGGATGATCGTAATATCAGGTTGGGTCTGCAACACGCGCTGAACTGGCGCATGATCATTGATGTCATGTTTCGAGGAGATTTTTCCCGCTTGCAGGGATTCAGCCAGGGTTTTGGCGAATATACCAATCCTGCTATCAAAGCGCGCCTTTACTCGGTTACCAAGGCGCGCGAGTATTTTAAACAAGCTGGCTACAGCGAGGAAGGTAGTGATGGCATTCTCAGGAAGCCGTCC
>JBNABE010000074.1:0-9507 GCA_049631945.1 Akkermansiaceae bacterium | reverse complement strand
GTGAAATACTTCCTCGAGATACCCAATTGCCCATGCCTTGGCCAGATTCTCTTGTGGATAATTACGATTTGATGGCTTCTAAAGGCGGGCAAAATGCAGCCATTAAGCTATGGGAAGAATATGCTGCCGAGAGAAAATGGGACTCTGAGCCCATGGATCATCCGATGAATGCGGGCAAGATACGTGAGCAATTCTATGCAGCGGGTGTCACTGGGCTTCTGGCTCTGGGTACACTCTTTATTCTTCTGCGGACTCTGAGGCGAAGTATCAGCGTTGACGAAGAGGCTTTGTATACTCAAGACGGGCAGCGCATTTCTTATTCCGACATGTTGCGCATAGATAAGCGCAATTGGGAGACCAAAGGCCTAGCTCTGATTTACTATAAAGATGGTAACATAGAGAAGAAGGCCAAGATCGATGGTATGGTTTACGGCCAATTTAAGGAGGATGATGGAGCTCCCGCTGAACGCTTGTTTTGCTATCTTATGGATCACTTCAAGGGTGAGGTTATTGAATATGTTGATGAAGACTCAATCGACACACTGGAAACGGAAAAGCATCGTGATTCCTCAGGTGAGAAACCAGAGGAGAATTAGTCGATAAAAGATTGTTTTCAGTGTTGCCAATGAACATCCACGAGGCTACATCTTCACTCACCAACCAATAAATTATTCACTAATGTCTGACATCGAATCCAAAGTAAAAGATATCATCGTAGAGCAACTCGGCGTCAATGCCGATCAAGTTAAGCCAGAAGCCAAATTCATCGAGGATCTTGGCGCAGATTCACTCGACACTGTCGAGCTCGTCATGGCTTTCGAGGAGGAGTTCGGAATTGAAGTTCCTGATGAAGATGCAGAAAAGCTTCAAAGTGTAAGTGACGTAGTTACTTATGTTAGCGCAAACTCTTAATGAGTTAAGCGTAGACGACAGGCAAAGGAGTCATTGACTCTGCTTGTTCTACTTATTTCAAATTTATCACGAGAGCAGACTCATTATTGGGTCTGCTCTTTTTCGTCATTATGTTTAGTCAATTAGATGCTTGTGATTGCATGTTTATTAATTCGTGCGAAACTAAACATCTGACCTTATTTAGTCTTTAATTCTTATGGAACACTCTCCTGATAGCATTCAGTATGCAATGGAAACTTCGCGTCTCTTGCATGAGCCTGATAGGCGTATCGATACATTTGGTGCCACTCGTTTTAAGTTCACAATGCTCAGTGAACCCATGGATTCAGTGGGGCAGGTTCGTATTCGCCAGGGGGAGATGGAAGCTCAGAAGCCACAGATTATTCGCCCTGATGTGATGCAGGAGATAGAGCTAGAAGGTTTCCAAGAGAAAGCGGGGGAATTCATCGACTGGTTGAAAGTGAATAAACTTGAGCCTGTATTCTTTCAATATGGTTTTGTCTTCAAGCGCAGCCACGTCACAGAATCTATTCTCAATGACAACATGGAGTCAGTGCGTGATAAGGTTCTGACTGATGTCAAGGCGACTGGAGATCCTATGCTGGCAGTCATTGAGGGCGTTGATGATGCATGGGAAGTATGCTTGTTGAAATTTTCCATAGAGATGATTGGTAAGTCTGCAGATATCAACGTGTTTGATTTTAAACGCAAAGGATTACTATAGTATCAGGTTTATACCTCACCCCCTGTCCACGCTCTGATGCGCATCATGCTCATAATTAAAGCAATCACCTTGCTGCTTGTGCTTGGTGTCATCGGCTTCACCGTTTATTTAATCAAGCAATACACAGGCTCTGTAGAAGATCTTCCCAGTGCCATGATGGAGCGGCAGAGGGTAATTGAGCAAACGCTTAAAGTTAAGGCTGATGGGGTGGAGGATTCTGCCAACGAGCCAGGAGAAAAAGCATTTCAGAGGCTAAAGGAGCTACTGGCAGAAGAATCCATGGAGGAGGCAGAGGAGAAGATGAAGTATATCGTCAGCTTCTATCCAGCTGCCGAGTGTGCTGCTCAATGTCGGCATATTCTCGGTGAGATCAATCTGGACCGATTGCTCAATCCAAGTGACCTGGCAGGTAAGAAAATAATCACAGTTCGTCCAGGAGATACATTTTCTCGTATCATAGATGAAAATGAGACGACCATGGATAGTCTTACACACCTAAGTAACTTAAAACGAAATGATCACCGTAGCTTGCATCCTGGAGATCGCTTAGTTGTTATGCCCATGAATATGCGCGCTGTTATTGATTTGCGACGTAATACTTTGACCATTTGGAATGGCGGAGAATTCATTAAAGAGTATCCATTGCTCAAAGTCGCTTATAAGAATAGCTCTGCGGCCAAGTATTGTAAAATCAGCCTGATTCGTGGTTCACACGAAGGTAGGCTTTATTTGCACCATGCGGAGGAATACAGGGGCTCCGAAAAAGTGATTATCTTGTCTGATAAATCACTCGCCATTAGGTCTGTTTCAAGTGATAGTGAAGACGACCAAAGTTTAGGGTTCATGCTATCTCAACCAGATATGGAGGAGTTGCCGCTCTTGCTAAGGCCTGGAAATGATGTTGAAATTAAACAATAAGACATCGCAGATTTCTATAGCAGATATTGACCAATTGTTTTTTTTATTTCAATCTATCACGCAACTATAAACGGTATTTAACTTATATGAAGCCTCTTGATTTTGAACAGCCTATTGCCGAACTAGAAGTCGAACTTGAAAATCTTAAAAGCAAGGCGCACACTCAGAATATTGACTTGTCAGATGAGATAGCTGCGATGGAAGGTAAATTGTCAGCTACAAGAGATGATATTTATGATAATTTGTCTCCATGGCAGCGCGTTCAAATAGCGCGCCACACGAACCGCCCCTTTATGCTCGATTATATTTCTCACGTCTTTGATGACTTCTGTGAGCTCCATGGAGATCGTCACATTGGTGATGACCATGCAATGCCAGGTGGCTTTGCCACTCTGGGAGGGCAACGTGTCGTAGTTGTTGGTCATCAGAAGGGAAGAGATACGAAAGAGAATCTCAAACGTAACTTCGGTAGTGCTCATCCTGAAGGTTACAGAAAATCTCTTCGTTTGATGCAGCTTGCGGAGAAATTTCAGCTTCCTGTGATTTGTCTGATTGATACCCCTGGTGCCTTTCCGGGTATTGGTGCAGAGGAGAGAAACATTGCCGAGGCAATAGGTTACAATTTGCGAGAAATGATGCTGCTAAAAACACCTACTGTAGCAGTTGTTTTAGGAGAGGGTGGCTCAGGCGGGGCGCTTGGGATTGGGGTCACTGATCGGGTGCTCATGATGGAGAACGCTTACTACTCAGTAATCAGTCCAGAAGGTTGCGCAGCTATTTTGTGGAAGCATCGTAAGCATGCCCCAGAAGCCGCTGAGGCAATGAAGATTGCAGCTCCAGATCTGGAAAAGCTTAATCTTATCGATGAGGTGATCCCAGAGCCAAAGGAAGGCGCCCACCATGATCACCGTGAGGCAGCAGATAACCTCCGCAAAGCTGTTCTAGCGCAGATTGAATCACTGCAAGCAATGAGTCAGGAAGATATGCTGGAACAGCGTTACCAGAAGTTTCGCCAGTACGGTGAATGGCAGGGTGAATAATCACCTTCTTTTCCTTCTGAGCTCATGCCATTGGCTGGTATCGGGTTTGAGTAGAATTTCGACGGTGTGTGATGATAGCTTAAACTGCTCAATGAGGTGTTCCAGTATCACCAATGATGCGGTTGCGTCATAGAGTGCATCGTGCCAAGTTTTGCTTTCTACAAGTTCACTAACTCGCGATGTTAATTGCCAGTGTTCGCACAGCTCGCCGAGGGCGTGCGATTTGAGCTCGGGCCAGGCAGCCCGTGAAAGTTGTAGTGTGTCAACCCAAGGCCCTAATTCATGACCGGGAAAAGCATTGAGGTAGCGTTTCTCAGTGCCGTGACCATGAGCTACGACGATTCGGTCGGAGAGGATGGCTTTGATGTTTGGCCACAGCTGCATCAATACTGGCGCATCGCTGAGATCGGCACTTGAAATGCCATGAACTTTTTGTGCCGACCAAGTGATCTTTTGATTCGCCTTAATGTAGGATGTGAAATGCTCACGATGTCCTGTTTGCATAGACCACGATGCCATGCCAACTTGAACAGGAACGTCCGTTTTGCCGCGCTCTGCGCCAGCTGACTCAAAGTCAATTGCGGCGAAGATTTGCTCAGATATCATGGCGAGATGCGAGAGTGTCCTGCACTCATTGTGTCTCATTTATCCAGCGATCCCAGCTTCTTTGAGGGCAGAAGAAGCTTTGAGGATAATGTTCTCAGTGGTGTCCCAATCAATACATTGATCTGTGATCGACTGACCATATCTAAGCTGATCAATTGGTTGTGGGAAACTTTGGTTGCCAGCTATAAGATTACTTTCAAGCATGGCTCCAGTGACATGATCGTTACCCGCAGTACGCTGGCGTATAATTTCATCAAAAACTGCAGGCATGCGTTCCTGTTTTTTTCCACAGTTTGCGTGGGAAGCATCGATCATGATTGATGGGTGTAATCCATGTTGGGTAAGTAGGTCAGCTGTAACAGCGATATCATCTGCTCCGTAGTTTGGTCCGTTATCTCCGCCTCTGAGAATGATATGGCAGTCTGGGTTGCCGGAAGTAGTAACAGCCGAGGCGACACCTTGCTCGCTAACTCCTAAGAAAGTTTGGCTCTGTGTGGCGGCTTTGATTGCGTTGACGGCAGCAACTAAATCGCCCGTTGTGGTGTTTTTAAATCCTAAGGGCATTGATAGGCCTGATGCCATTTGACGGTGAGTTTGGCTCTCTGTCGTGCGGGCTCCAATAGCAGACCAGCTAATGAGATCAGCTATATATTGAGGAGTAATGGGGTCGAGTAGCTCTGTTGCTGTAGGTAGTCCGATATCGATAATTTCTCTGAGGAAAAGGCGAGCTTGGCGCAATCCTTCAGGAATATTGTCAGATCCATCAAGCATAGGATCCATGATCATACCCTTCCAGCCTACGGTCGTGCGCGGTTTTTCAAAGTAAACACGCATTACGAGGTAGATTTGATGTTTAACTTGTTCGGCAAGCTCGGCGAGTTTTTTGGCGTATTCAATACCCGCCTTAGGGTCGTGAATCGAACAGGGGCCACAGATGACAAGGAGTCGTTTGTCATCACCGTTAAGAATGTTGCGAATATGTTGACGTGATTCCGCTATGAATTCGGCCTGTTGTTGTGAACGCTCGACTTCGGATAGTAGTAGCGCAGGTGCGGGGAGGGGGATATTGCTTGAGATGTGGAGGTCAGTAACTTGAGCCATGAACAGACACTTAAGAAACATAGGGAAAGAATCAAGATTGAAGTATCCGCTTAGGCTGATAATTTCACCTCCATGCAGGATAGGGCGATAGATTTACTCAGGCAGTTAACCAATGCACATGCGGCACCTGGCTTTGAAGGTGAGGTTAGATCCCTGTTTGCGGATCAACTAGCAGGATTGGGAGAGCTGAGCACTGATGGGCTTGGTTCTGTTTTTTGTGAGTTGGGAAGCGGACCTAGATTATTGCTAGCTGGTCACATGGATGAAGTTGCCTTCAGGGTGCAAAATATTACGTCAGATGGTTTTATTCAGTTTGTCAGCCTAGGCGGCTGGTGGTCTCATACGTTACTGGCCCAGCGAGTGCTTGTGTGCACACGTAGTGGAGAGAAAATTTCTGGGGTGATTAGCTCTAAGCCACCTCATTTTTTGCCAGAGTCTGAGAGGTCTAAAGTTCTGCCTATTGAGGCTATGTTTATCGATGTTGGCGCCTCGAATCGACGTGATTTAGAGGAAAATTTCGAAATTCAAGTCGGAGACCCTATTGTTCCAATGAGTGAATTTACTCATATGCATAAGCCTGAATTACTCATGGCTAAAGCCCTTGACAATCGCGTGGGTATGGCTGCAGCGATTCAAGCTACTCAAGCACTAGCAGCTGAAAATCATCCCAATACGCTGATAGCCTGCGGTACGGTTCAAGAAGAGCTCGGTGTTCGTGGTGCGATCACAGCGGCCGAGAAAGTGAAGCCGGACCTTGCTATCGTGCTTGAAGGAACACCAGCAGACGACACGCCGGGAATGGCGAGATCATCAGCACAGGGCGCGGTGGGCCAAGGTGTGCAAATTCGACTGCAAGATCCTACTGCATTGATGAACCCATCACTTGTGGAATTTGCAGTGGCTGTAGCTGAGGAAGAAAAAATCAGTTATCAGCTTGCTGTTCGCAGTAGTGGGGGAACCGATGCTCGTGCTTTCCAGCTGTCAGGTACAGGTGTTCCTACCATTGTGTTGGGCGTTCCTGCTCGCTACATACATTCTCATAATGCAATCATTGATGTGCGTGATTATTATGCAATGGTGCAGCTTTCCATTGCCATGGTGAAGCGGCTCAATCAAGCTGAAGTTGATGCCCTTACCACTTACTTATAGTATTGTTCTCATAAGTATTTTTTGCCTGTATTATTTACCCAGTATCATTTGAGCTCATGCTAGCCACTTATATTCACAATATGGACCCAGTCATCTTTGATGTTGTTGGTCCGATCAAGCTTCGCTGGTATGGCTTAGGCTATTTATTGGCCTTTGTGCTTGGTTATTATTTGTTGCGTTGGCAAGCCCGTAAAAAACTTTGGGTGTTGCCTGAGGAGAAAGTGGCGGACTTTATTGCCTACGCTGCTTTTTTTGGTGTTTTTATAGGAGGGCGGCTTGGGTATATTTTATTCTATCAAATCCCAGAAAATGATTTTCAGGGATGGCAAGACTTACTGGCTGACCCATTGATGGTTTTGCGTGTATGGGATGGTGGCATGGCGAGTCACGGTGGTATTCTTGGCTTGATGATATTTACCTGGGTCTATGCGCGACGCAACAAGGTTTCGTGGACGGCTGTAGGAGATGGTTTGTGTGTGGTGGCACCCATAGGCATTGGTCTCGTTCGATTGGCGAACTTCATTAATGGGGAGCTCTATGGTCGTGTTGCTAGTGGCGCAAGTTGGGCAATGAAGTTTCCAGCCTCTCTGTATGAGGACTTAAATTATGATAATGCCTCTATCAATGAGGCATATTACGCCTGCAGACAAGTAGCTCCAGAGTTGGGGGCTGGTGAGCTTTCTTATGGTGCGATTGTCATTGCTGCACGTGACAATTCTGAACTGTCTAATACATTGGGCCAGTATCTCCAAGCTCGTCATCCATCACAATTATACGAGGCGATACTTGAGGGTTTGGTTTTATTTGCGGTGTTGTTTTTTGCTCGTGTCAGATTCCAAAAACTAGCTAATGGGATAATCACGGGCCTTTTCTTCCTGCTCTATGCGGTATTTCGCATCATCGTGGAAAGTTACCGTGAACCTGATTCGGCAATGATCGGGGCACTTACGAAAGGGCAGTTTTACTCGACTTTTATGATCGTAGCTGGACTCGGCTTCATCGGCTTTGCTTTGTGGCAGCAGAGCAAAGAGAAAGCTTTATAAAGCCTCGAAACTTCGTTGGTATTGGTCAAAGAGCAGGGTTTCGGTATAGCCCGCTTGTTTTGCTAAGTCTGTGGCCTTGTCAAAATCACGACCCAATTCATTGGGGTGATGAGCGTCAGAGGATATAACGATAGGGATCCCCGCGGAACAGGCAAGATCAAGAAATTCGAGTGAGGGGTAAGCTTCTTTGCAGGGTTTATGCCATCCCGCTGTATTGATTTCTATCGCGCACCCAGACGTGGCAATCGCGTCGATGGCAGGCTCATAGTAGCTGCGAAGTTCGCCGGATGGATGATAGCCGAATTTTTTGATTAAGTCTGGGTGTGCAAGGATATCAAAGAGGCCACTCTCAGCCATATTGGCATACGTTTGCCAGTAGTGCCTCCAAGCATCATCGACATCGGTTTTGGCCCATTTTTCTATCCATGCTGGGTTGTCAAAATCCCATCCGGAAAGGTAATGCACTGAACCAATGAGGTAATCCCAGTCGTGTTTGTTCTTGAGTTGTTCGATCCAAGTTTCACATCCAGTTAGCCAATCACATTCAAGCCCTGCACGAACGGGGATTTTTTCGCTGGCGGCAGATTTGGCTCGTTCGATCCATTCTAAGTATTCTGGAACTTGCCTAGCAAGCATGCGCCAGTCATCGAAGGGCTCGGGCAGAGCAGGAGCGTGGTCCGAGATGCCGTATTCGCTGAGTCCAGCGCTGATAGCGGCCTTTACGTAATGTTCCGGCTCTCCCTCAGCATGTTGGCAAAGAGGGGTGTGGCTGTGGTAGTCGGCAGGCATGGCGATTGGCTAGAAGATTAGTTACAGTATTCTAGCTCCTTGACTTGGCCGAGAGGTGAAGATCTCAGCGGTGATTCCGGTGCGGGCTGTGTATTGTTCTTCCATTGCGGCGATGATAGCATCGGCCTTGGATGACTCACAGAGTGTAACGGTGGAGCCACCAAAGCCACCTCCAGTCATACGGGAGCCTATGACGCCACCAGACTTTCCAAGTGATTGAGCGATATCAACCATGATGTCGAGTTCTTCACAGGAGACCTCGAAGTCGTCACGCAGTGACTTGTGCGATGCATACATAAGCTCACCAAGGGTGGAGAAATCACTTTGTGATAGTGCTGTCGCAGCATCGCTTGTGCGTTGGATCTCACTGACGACGTGGCGTGATCGGCGATAGACAAGATCACTCATCTTTTCTTTGGCGCATTCAAGGTCCTCAGCGGTGACCTCACGCCAGCTAGTTTTGCCGATAATATGCAGTCCATCCTCGGTGGCTTTCCGTCGTGATGCGTAGCCGCCGTCGGAGAGCTCGTGCTCAACGCAGGTATTGGCCACGATAACGGTAAGGTCTGGATTTTCAAATGGAACCATGGTGGGTTCGCCGTTTTGGCAATCGATCATTACAAGGCGATCTTGCTCGCCAAAGGCAGAGGCAAACTGATCCATTATGCCACATGGGCAATGGGCGTAGTTGTGTTCAGCTCTCTGGCAGAGCAGTGCCTTGGCTTTGGTCTCGAGAGTAATTCCGGTCAGCCCCTCAAGCAAGGTCGCTGTAGCGAGTTCGAAAGCCGCTGAGGAGGAAAGTCCGCCCCCAGAGGGTACGTTAGAGGTAATGTAGGCATCAAAGCCAGCTAGGGTGCAGCCAGTTTCTTTGCGGAAATACTGCATGACCCCTCGTGGATAATTTGCCCATTTAGGCTCGGCTTCAGCAATATCGCTTGAAACATCAATTTCGACGGGGTCGCCACCCAGAGATGACGCCAGTCTAACAATACTGCCGTCGTTCGGGCAGGCTGCAATGATGATGTTTTGCTCTAGGGCAAATGGCAATACGAATCCATCGCAGTAGTCGATGTGTTCGCCGATCAGATTGACCCGTCCTGGAGCGGCAGCGATAACAGTGGGCTGTTTGCTGAATATATCCATGAGGCCAGTTTTAACCTCATGGATGAGTTTGCTTAAATCCATAGCTTCTATGTCGTAACAATTTTAGCGAGCAAAGCTTACA
>JBNABE010000073.1:0-9598 GCA_049631945.1 Akkermansiaceae bacterium | reverse complement strand
CACCATTCCAGGCAACCCACATTTAAAGTCCCATCTACCACCATCAATACATCGGTTCACGGGCTCCTCATTATAATAGGCGAGCCGGGATTTAGCCCAACCACCGCGGCGCGTATGAATTTGGTTGATCCTCTGCTGGATAGGCTCGGTGAATATACTCAGCCGCAGGTCCCATGCATCCCGAATCGCTTTTTGAGCGGCCAAGCTTAAACTACTCAACAACAACCCATCACCCTCTTTCATAGGTTCATTAGCAATTGCACGTTGCCCAGAGACAAGAGCACTGCTATTTTCAATCAACGACCAGGCGCGGATCAATGCCTGCTCGTCCTCTTTCCACAAAGTTGCCGGGTTAGCGCCCAACAAGATCGGCCCAAACTCATTTGCTTCACCTTCAGCGAACTCTAAATGAACGATCGTTAAATGGTGCTCCGCTAGCCTGAAAGCAAAATCACCCTGACGAGGATCACCATAACAAGTAATCCAATATTTACCTAGAGCGTCTCCGCCTTCTTCAGCGTCCTGAAACGCCACAGCGTTTGCCATTTTCCACCCATGAGGAGACAATACCATCGACAAAACTTTGACCATTAGCGCCCTCTGCTTCTCATCAAGCTCACTAATCATAATGCCCGACCGCTTACCCCCTGGATAGCGCATCTCCCAACGACGCTTATCAGATATGTCATGGATACATGATGTACGCTGATCATCACTCAAACTATCTATAAACCCACAAACTTCTTTACGAAATTCATCCTCAAAATCAGCTGCGGCTATCGGTGTAGAAGATAGTAATAAAGCCGACACAACTAAACTCAAGACAAGCATAAACCTCGTCGCCAATACGCATGATCTTATTTGCATGTTCTATATGTAAATTTTATTTTCAGGCTGGAAGCTAACTACCAAGTTATAAGGAATATCCAGGCATCTCATCGGCTACTTGGTCTACACGAAACTCACTCAAGCCAGATTGCGTTGCCCATTCGGGCCAGCGCTTAATCGAGTCCACGACTTCATCAATAACCTCGTCAATCCTACGCACGCTTTGCCTCCTACCAAGCTCCCTCAAGTCATTACGATCGACACCAACACTTTTACCATTCACCGCCGCTGCTCGCATGCCACTTGCAAGTGGATTAGTCGTACTGGTGAGATCATATGCAGGTGTTACTAACCATCGTCCATCAGGCTCCATCAGAAACGCATGATTCTTACCATGATCATCGTCATTTCCAGCAAGCACATTAAAGCAAGCACGCCTAAAAATCTCTTCAACTCCAAGCTCTCCCCCAGTGAGGATACGAGTTAAATCCATCAACTGATTGTACTCAACACCATCTCGCACATGGGTGTGCGTTAAGCCAGAGTAGGTGTGTATGTGACGCCTAGCCTCACCAGGTCTGTCGAAACGCTTAGATAAGAAATGAGACATGCCGCCTCCACACTCTAACAAATGAGTCTCAGCCATATCGATACCTGCATTTCTTGCCATCAGAGAAAATGCATATTCCTCTTTTCCATGTTGGTAGTCAGTATCGAGATCAAATTTAAGCAACCACCGATCAAAGCCATCTGGCAGGCTACCCCCACCAGCCATCGTCCGGGTAAAATCTCTATTAAATCCAAGCAAAACTTTAGGCTGAGCACCACCCGGTGAGAGCCCCGACCTCATTAAGCCGGGTAAAATTTCCTCTGTTCTGCCATGGAGAAATGAAGTCGCATTATTGACTAAATCTGCAACCTCTACCGTCAATTCATCACGAAAATCGCTTGATACCACAGGTGGCTCATAACCAATAGCTCCCATCGCATGAGCACCAGCGCAAGCCAACTTTTGAAGCACACCCACACTATTCCAAGGAATCCCTTTATCTTGGAAAAAACGCTTCATCATCTGCTGCCCCCACCAATCAGGCAAGCTATCTCCAAAAAGACCATACAACTGACCATATTGCGGAGTAGGAGTAGTAACAGATCCCTGAGTAGAATTCGGCAAATAAGCAGGAGAAAGTTCAATATGCTGAGCCCTCCACTGTTGATTGTATTCAAAGAAAATCCTGCCGTCCGCGGACTCTGCTAAGTGACCAATGACGGTATTTACATCTCCACCTTGATATTGCACCTCTATTTTCATGATCTTAATTCAGCTTAATTTGATTGGCCCGAGCTGTTCTCGTCTTGATTATCTTTTACAAGCTGCTCTGACACCCTAGCCGCTATGCCTCTACCCATCTTCCTGCTCTGGCGATGAGGTGCTCGAATGCGAGAGCTTCGCTCCACTGCATCAAGGGATTCAAAGCTCCTTCGCCCACTGAATAGACCCCTCAAATCTCCGTCCAGCCCAAGCACGACTGCTACTTTCGCGAGCCGCTGTAGCGATCCCTTTCCCTGCTGCTCCATCAGCTTTAGTGTCGACAGACTGATACCCGCTCGCTCGGCAAGCTCTACTTGGGTCAAGCCCATTGCCAAGCGCTGTATACGCAAACGCTGACCAATCTCCTGAATTAACACATCAGGATTTCGGAATCTAAAAGCTTCTATTTTGTCCACCAGTGCGCATTTTGCGCTTTTTTAGCTAAAATAGCAACTATTATAGATGTTTTTTTTAATTGTCACGTTTGTCCAATCAAGTCATGAAGCATGTATGCAAATTCAATCTGCTACCTTTCTTGTCAGCTCCCCTGGCTACGCAAGCTGTCCAGATTCGCAACTGCCTGAATTTGCCTTTATCGGTAGATCCAATGTTGGCAAATCCTCTTTGATTAACACCCTCACACGCAAAAAAGATCTCGCGATGGTGTCCAGCACCCCGGGGCGCACCCGCCTAATTAATTTCTTCCTTATCAATAAAAAATGGGCGCTGGTTGATCTCCCCGGCTATGGATACGCGAAAGCCTCGGGTCAGCATCGCAATCAATTTAATGAATTTGTCTCTGACTACATCGTAAAAAGACCCAACCTTAGCTGTGTCTTTGTATTGATTGACTCTCGCCACACACCCCAAAACATCGACCTTGAATTCACTAAATGGCTAGTGAACCATCAAGTGCCATTCGTCTTGGTGTTCACCAAAACCGACAAAGTAAAACCTGGTGCCGCACAACGCAACGCAGAGCTCTTTACTGATGCGATGGGTGATTTTTGTGATGGTTTACCAAGAACCTACAGCAGCTCTGCCAAGACTGGTGATGGGCGCAAGGATATCCTCTCATTCATTGATCAAGCAGTCGCCAATTTCTAACGAACAACGCCAAATGACGCAAGTGCCTCAATAATTTCTTCTCGGGCATTTTCAATCTTTGGCATTGACTTACCAGTGAGCTGCTCTGCGGTCTTGTTATAAAGCTCACTCACCGCCATCATTGCATCAACAGGCACTTTAAAGCTCTGCCCCAACACCTCACGCTCATCCATACGCTCCTTATCAAGTAAGATGTCTGCATCGGGCACCGATTCACAAAGGAACTTGCGAAACATCTCCTTAGAGTTTTCAACAATCTCGCCGCCCGCATAGGCATTTGCATCCCAATAGCGCGAGGAATCAAGCGTGCCCACCTCATCAATGTAGATCATCGAATAACCATCATTTGAAGCATTTGGAATGTAGCCAAATTCAAACTTGGTATCCACAAGCAATTGTCCAGCTTGGGCAGCATGATCAGAGATAATCTTAATTCCCTCAGAAAGGAGCTTTTCGTATAGTGCCACATCCTCTGCTGAACGAAAGGCAAAGGCCTCAAAATTATTTAAAATTTGATCGCGGGAAACATTAACATCATCTTTCTCTGGAACACCCACAATACCCTTCAATACCCCCTTCGTAGACGGCGTGATAAGCAACTCATCGAGCTTCTGACCATTGCTCAAACCCTCAGGTAAATGAATCCCACAGATATTGCGCTCGCCCCCCTCATATCCTCGCCACATGCTACCCGTGATGTATTGACGAGCAATCCCCTCAATCATCACGGGCTTGGCTTTTTGCACAATCCACACCAAGGGATGAGGTGACTCCAATATATGGTTTCCAGCTAACCCAGCTTTCTCAAACTCATCAAACCAATGAAGGGCGGTTGCATTGAGCGAGGCTCCTTTGCCTGGTACTCCTTGTAGACCATCTTCACCCTGCCAGATGATTTCATAAGCAGAAATACGATCACTGATCACCATGACAGCAAGCTCAGTTCCTGGTGATACGTCATAACCACGCTCATCGATGATGCGCGCGCTGTCCTCCTCGCTGAGCCAGTAAACCGAGCGAACTTTTCCACTATGCACGTCCCCACGATGATGAATTGGCAGGTCATCTGTCTTTGCAATAGCGAGATTGGATAGGCTCATTTTTTAGATTTTTAGATATCGTATTTTGGAATCAGGCGCGTGAAGCGGGTTTTCGGAAGACGCTTTATTTCCTAAGCAAGTGATAGTCACTGGTCAACCCAAACTAAGCAAGGAGACACAATTAGAGTCAAAATAAGACTTTGCCGTTGAGTTTACCCCATGTTGATCTTAATTTGATTTTGTCAACCACTATGAAAGAAGCCACAGATCAGATAAAAGATTTCCTCCAATTCATCGCTCTGCAGTTCATCGAACAGCCTGAGCAAGCCGAGTTGCGCGTGGCTGAAGTTGGCTCAGATCGTGTCAACTTCCGCCTCATCGTAGCCCAAAGCGATGTTGCGATTCTCATTGGCCGCAACGGCTTCACAGCAAGCGCCATCCGTAACGTGATGAAGGCTGCAGCCATCCGACACGGCATCCATGCAGGCTTGCAAATCCACTCTCACGAGGAGGAACGTCAGCGCATGGCAGCCATCGAAGCCGGTGAGATCATCGACGACGGCTCCGAGTAATTCATTACTTGAGTATTATTCGCTGCCGCGACCAGATCGCTTGATACTCAGAAAATAAGGTGAGATCACCGTCTCTGCCCTGACATCGAGCCCACCTGTGAACCAGGCCCTCACCATGTGCGGCCCCTTATCCAGCGTCACCTTGAACGTCACCTTGACCGCCCCCTCGGTAAAGTCCTGCTGCCAGCTGCGCTCTCCAATCTTGAGCGCCGCAGCGGAGAGGTCCAGCGCCTTGCCATCCCGATACCAGTCCAGTGCCGTTTTTGAGATCAAACCCTCGGGGCCCTGATCGACATCCTCGCCCTCAATACCGGCATTGATCGCGTAACCCGTCTCCTCAGGCCAGCGCCTCAGCACAAACTCGTATTCCCCCGCGCTCTCCGCCAGCACCTCCCAGTAACCGAAACATGACTGCCCTGCCCGTACCCCTGCCTGATTCCAGACCACATTACTATCGTCATTGCGCAGCTCCATCGTGGTTAAGTGCACCTCGGGACATTCGTCCGAACCGATATGCACGGGTGAGCTGTGATGAAATTCCTCAGAACACACCTGCCACCACTTCTCATACTCGGCACGCAGATCTGCTACCACATCGGGATGCGCTGCTGAGATATCCTTGCGCTGCCCGGGGTCACTCGCCAAATCGTAAAGCTCACGCCCTCGGACCAAACGCCACTCCCCCTTCATCACCGCGGAAAACCGCCACTTGATCGGATGTGGCAAGCGTTGGGTGTCGCTGATCAGCACCCTATCCTGCCAAGAGGCATCGGGCTCATCCCCCTCAACCCCAGCCTCCAGTAGTGGCCGCAGGCTTCTGCCCTCGATCGCGCCCTCCACTTTAGCTGCATCAATGCCACAGAAATCCAATACTGAAGGCATGAAGTCGGCATAACCCGTGAGACTCCCCACATCCTTGCCCGTTTGCAAGCCGCCAGCCGGATAATACCACAAAAACGGCACCCGGTGCCCTCCTTCGTAAGCGGATGCCTTGATTCCGCGCATCCCCGCATTGAAGCCCGCCGTAATATGCATTTGCTCATCGTAGTCGGCTCCCTTGGAAGTGCCATTGTCCGTCATGAAGACCAAAATCGTATCCTGCTCAATACCCAGCTCTGTAAGACATTCTCGCAGCCTTTGGAAATTCTCATCAATGTTGGTGATCATGCCGTAGAACCTTTTGCGATCATCCGGCATGTCCTCATTCGCGTAAAGGTCACGGTATTTTTTTTCCACATTGTAGGGCGAGTGCGGCGCGTTCGGCGTGATCATGCACAGGAACGGTTCGTCCTTGTTCTTCTCGATAAACTTCATCGCCTCCGAGAAAAACACATCCGTGCAGTAGCCCTTGAATTGCCTCGGCTCACCATTGACCAGCAGCGTGTCATCAAGGTAATCATTACCCCAGTGGTCGGATATCTGCGCGAGCCCCCCGCCTCGGTGATAAACCACCTGCTCAAAACCACGGTCCTGCGGCCGGTAAGGATAGTCATCGCCCAAGTGCCACTTGCCAAACAGCCCGGTCGCGTAACCCCGCTCACGCAAAATCTCAGGAAGGGTCACCACATCCCGGCGCAGCAGCGAGGCCCCGCCAATCGTGTGCCAGACACCGGTGCGGTTGCAGTTCAAGCCCGTGAGCAATCCCGCACGGGTCGGCGCGCATGTGGTACCGACATGAAACTGGGTCAAACGCACGGACTCAGCGTGAAACTTGTCCAATGCCGGTGTTTTGATGATCTCATTACCATGGCAACCAAGATCCCCGTAACCCTGGTCATCCGTCATCACCATAACGATATTCGGCCTGCGCTTTTCTTCCGCCGCCACAGCACCAGTCACCAACGCCAAGCCACAGAACACTACCGCCAAACTCGTTACCATTAAGGAACACCTTACTCTTATATCATCAGTCATAAAAAAACGCCCACCTCTGAGGCATCAGCACGATAGCAAA
Organism: Akkermansiaceae bacterium; assembly: GCA_049631945.1. Classification (GTDB taxonomy): domain Bacteria; phylum Verrucomicrobiota; class Verrucomicrobiia; order Verrucomicrobiales; family Akkermansiaceae; genus Oceaniferula. The sequence goes on along the minus strand of JBNABE010000073.1, from coordinate 2,785 downwards.
AAGCCTCGCGATGACCATTCTATCTTTTAGCGGCTGACCAAACTCCCGCGTCTTTGCGTGAGCATGCAAACTATCACGCCAAGACACAAAAAAACCCCACCGATAAACGGCAGGGTTTTTGAAGTTCTTTGACTTTGCAGTCAGCTGCGCTTGCGGCGCAGCATCAGGGCGAGGCCGCCAAGGCCAAGCAAAGCCGTTGAGCTTGGTTCGGGGACGAAGACTGCGGTCAATACGAGGTCGGTTCCACTCTCAATGATGCTCCAATCGAGCTTGCCATTAACAAAGGCGCTGTCATCCAGTGTGAACAGGCCGGCATCGAAACCGGAGATGGTATCTGCCGAGGCGATGATAAATGAGGTTCCAAAAGGGTCACCATAGGCGAGTCCCGAGTAGTCAAAGCCCGCAGCCAAGCCTGGGTCGTTAGCCGTTGTTAAAGAGGTAATATCGATGGTGAAGCCACCTGCGCTGAGGCTGCCCAGCTCAAGCGTCCCAGTGATATCCAGCCAGTCCCAACCCTCGTCGACACCTTTGGTGCCATCACTATTATTGATTTCCCAGAGGTAGGAGCCTCCGTCCAACCAGGTCTGCGCACCTGTAGCTGCTGTTCCCGGTGAGTTTCCAGGACTGATGACTCCTGCAATGTTCATGGCATGGCCACTGAGGTCAACTCCAGTAGCTATCTCAAGTATGCCGCCATTGACGGTGTAGGCACCCGAGCCGCTGTGGCTGGAGCCACTTGCAAGGGAGAGGGTGCCGGCGTTAACCGTGGTGGTGCCGCTATAGCTGTTCGCACCTGTGAGTGTCAGTGTGCCAAGCCCAATTTTGTCGATACTTCCCTCGTTACTGATGGTCGTCGACACGGTCAGGTCGCTGGCATCGGTGCCATCAGCGACATTGAAAGTTAATGTTCCTGCAGCCCCACCTGAGTTAGTGTTAATGTTGCTTCCAGTCATGGTATTTCCTGTTCCGCCATTCGTGGTTACTGTATTGTTACTACTCCAGACGTGGTTGTGGCCGGATACGATCTCAAGTGTGCCGCCTCCACTGGCACCGAAGTTGAAGCTGTCTCCCTGGAATAGAAAGGTGCCTGTCTGGTTGTCGAGGCGCAGAGTGGCACCGTTGTTGATATTGATCGCTCCACCATGGTAGGTGTTGTCTGACTCATCCAACACCAGCACCCCGCCATCGACGGTGGTTGCACCGGTATAAGTATTATTTCCAGAAAGCACCATCGTACCCGCTCCGGTCTTGGCGATACTGGCAGTGTTGGTAATCTGCGCTGAGATGAGGAGATCGACATCATCTGTACCATCGGCGATGTTGAATGTTCGGGTGCCGCCACCGTCGCTGTTCAGGAAGGTGCCGGTGATTGCATTCTGACTTCCACCGAGGGTCGTGAAAGTGTTATCACCTCTGAACACATTGTTACCAGCCCCTATTTCGAGAGTTCCACCACCAGAGCTGCCAAAGACAAAAGTGTCGTTTTGAAAAAACAAGGTGTTCTGAACCTTCAAAGTCGACCCATTGTTGATGTTGAATTGACTGCTACTGTAATTATAATAAGCACTCGGGGCCGTCAATATGAGCGCTCCACCGTTGACTGTGGTGTCGCCGGAGTAGTTGTTGGCACCGGTGATTTCCATCGTGCCGGCACCAGTCTTGGTTAGGTAGGAGCCACCTGAAGCATTCACCATGTTTGCGGTAACGAGCAGGTCCGTGCCACTCCCCGCGACAGAGTCCGCAACGTTGTAGGTGCCGCCACCGAACTTACTACCAACGGCATACCCACTAATCGTAGAAAGTGCACTACCGCCCACGGTCACATCCCCATTAAAAATCCAGTTTCCCTCGCCGTAAGTATTCCCACTTGAGCTCAGCGTGCCGCCGTTAAGCGTTATCCCGGCGATATTGTGAGCGTTGTTACCCGTGCTGTCTGTGGAGAGGGTGCCGCCCTCATTAACCGTGATCGCTCCACCAAGGGAGTTGTAATCATCGTTGGCAACTGAAACAGTGCCGCCACTGTTGACGGTGAGTCCCCCGCCACCAATTCTACCGAAATCCGTGAGTGTCAGTGTAGCTCCGTTGACGGTCGTGCCACCGCTGTAGGTATTTGCTGCAGAGAGGATCACATCTCCTGTCTGGGAGCTGGGAAAATCTTCGATGGCAAGGGCTCCTGACCCGGAGATCACTCCGCTAACCTGCAGATATTTGTTATCCCATGTGCCTCCCAGCGTGCCGCCTCCCGCATTCAAGGTCATTGCACCGGTAAGGTTGTATTGCCCATCCTGACTGTAGACCGTTCCACCATCCATGGTGAAGGCATTGTCAATAGTGTATGATCCGGTATTACTAATCCAGAACTGGAGAGAACCACCTGAGTTCACCGTCACCGTGCCCGATCCCAAGGCATCCTGGCTCGCACCAGAGCCCAGGCTCAGCGTGCCACCATCAATAGTTGTGCCTCCACTGTAGGTGTTGGCCGCCGTTCCTCTCAGGCTCAATGTTCCCGCACCATCCTTGGTCAGTGTTCCCGATCCACCAATCGCAGATCCCGCAAACGTGTAATTACTGGCAGAATTCACTGTAATGCTACCCGGGTTAATCGTGCCTGAGAGCGTCACTGTGCCTGCCCCTGAACCGAGAAATTGAGCGGCATCGCCATTATCGTAAGTGCCGCCAGTCCAGCTGGTGGAATCCGGATTAGTCCAAGTAGAGTCGCCGCTCCCATCCCAAGTCACGGTCTCAGCTAGTGAGGTGACAACCGATAGAAAGAAGATCGCCGCTG
>JBNABE010000072.1:0-9609 GCA_049631945.1 Akkermansiaceae bacterium | reverse complement strand
TTCTTGGCTGCTTTCTTGGCTGCTTTCTTGGCTGCTTTCTTGGCTGCTTTCTTGGCTGCTTTCTTGGGGTGGACTCCCGTTTTCTTTTCTATATATGCTTCGTAAGCTGCGATGCCATCCTCGATATCACCGTAATATTCTAAAGTCCCATCATGTAAGAAAATAGCTCTCTGGCACGACGACCTGAGTAAATTTAAGCTATGAGAAACATATATCAATGATGATGATTCTGCGATTCTTTTGAACTCTTTTTTTGCCTTACTTTTGAAAATAGTGTCGCCGACGGATGTTAGTTCATCGATCAGGTAATAATCAAAATCAAAGTTGACCGACAAACCAAAGCCCAATCGAGCGCGCATCCCCGAGGAGTAGCTTTTAACCGGCATGTCATAGAATTCCCCGAGCTCAGTAAACTCAAATACAGCGTCAGATACCTGCGAGATCTCAGCTCTACTGAGTCCATTAATTTGGCACGCAAAATGAATGTTCTGCCTGCCTGTCATGGAGCCTTGGAATCCGGAATTAATGCCGATGGGCCAGGATATCGTCGATTTGGTGGTGATAGTGCCTTCGTCTGGCGCTTCAGCTCCGCCGATTAATCTTAGCAAGGTGCTTTTGCCGGCGCCATTCGGGCCCAAGATGGCGATGCTTTGGTTATTAGGTATATCAAAAGATACATTTTTAAGTACGTAATGGAGCCCGCCACCCCTTATCGGGTAATGTTTAGTTACATTGCGAATATGGATCATCTTTGTGTCAAAAAGTGTCGGTTGTTACGATAAGCTATCAACCCCAAAGTCATAGTGCATAGAGCCCAAGCGGCGGGGTAATAAAGGTTCACTCCTTCCGCAACATAGCTGGGAAACAAGCACATGCGCATGTATTCAATGGTATGAGCTAGTGGGTTATAGAGAAGGTATTTGATGTATTCAGGGGGAACTTCATTCAATGGATGCAGGACACATGAAATCCACAGTAAGGGGCGCTGCATGTAGGTGACCACTTTTTCAAGCTCAATATATTTTTGGCAAGCAATACCGAGGTGTAAGCCTAAACCACAGCCAATAAGCCATGATAGTATAACGCAGGCCGCGGCCTTAAATAAATGTTCAAGAGATATTATAATACCTAGCCAATAGGCAATAATGCAAAAGGCAACTAGTGCGAAAGTGGTGGTAGTGAATTGAAACAGGAATCGTGCGATAAAGGGATCAATCGGCTGAACTTTTTTGAAGACCAGCAGTCCTTGATTCGAGCTGATTGCCTTAACTCCAGCATTGAGTGTCCCAGTCATCATTTTCAATAACATGAAGCCACACAAAAGAAAAAAGATGTAAGGAATCTCCCCTGACGATCTACTCAAAAAGGGCCCTAGGATCAGGCCCAGAAAGAGCACAGAGAGTAAGGGGTCGAGAAGGATCCAGATAGCGCCTAGCTTATATTTGCCAAAGCGTGTGATCAGCTCACGCTTAAATAACGCCTTGATGACTAGGATCTGGCTTTTCCAAGGGGCTTGTTCCTTAATTCTGATCGGCATGGTGAGTGGCGCTGGTCACCTATTTTAGTAATTGCCGAACCGAGAGAAATTATTCACTTGGCTGAAAGGCAGGATATTTCTGATAGTGCGGTTCCAGCGAGTAAGTGGTGCCTCTGTCACGTAGATAATGTCATTACCGTGAACAGAGAAGTTGCTGGATGCAATGACACCTGCAGGATCACGCAGATCAAAGCGGTAAATGTCGGTGGTGTTGGCTTTGGTCTTACGAAAAACAAAGACACCACTGAGGTTGGCGCTGTCTGATCTGAAGCCGCTGCCTGCTCCAATAAAGTCATCAAGCTGGCTACTGTAGTTAGGGAATGGGTAGGAACCAGGGCGGTTGACGGCACCCAAGAGCGTAATGGAGCGGTCTGAGCTCTTTCTAATTTCAAGTATATCGGAATGCTGCGCGAGGATGCTCTTAGTGGTGACGTCCCAGTTGTTGAGCTTATAACTTTGCTTGCCTCTGTGCAATATATACTCACATGTAAAGGGCTCTTGTGATGTCCCCCCGCTCTTTGCTACCAGATCAGCCAAGGTGACCCCCTTGCGGTCGATGGCTTGTTGCCCAGGTGCATTGGCAATACCGATTACATTTGCTGTGAGCGGCAGGCGCGAGGTGCGGTTGAGGGATACCCGGGCGGTGTTGAATACTGGGGTGTAGGCTTCTTGGATTTCATTTTGGACATCGGCGATTTCTTTACCGAGAACATTAAATTCTCCTACGTAGGGAATCGATATCCTGCCTGTCTGAGGAACTTCTATAGGGCCGAACTGTGCTGGGAGCTTGTCCTGGCTTGTGATGCCACTATCGCTTCCGGCATCCACGACCTGCAAAATAAGCTGATCGTAGGGACGAATAGCATCTGAGTATGTCTTACTTAAGTCTACATGCGGGAGTTCATTGACAGCAAATTCAGGAGCTTTGTTATACTGATCGATATTGCTGCTGGTGATGTCAATGATTCTGTATTCATCCGTCGACATAGAGCCTCTTTTTTGCGCTTTCTGGATTGAATTCATGCTGACTGGACCCTGTTCTGAGGACCAGTTACAGGCATTGAGGAGCACGACGAGCGCGCTAAGTATAGCAAGTAAAAGTGATTGATTCATCAATTGGTGTTCTTCCGATATGTTTTAGCGTGTCAGCGAGTGCTCGGCAAGTGCGGTTTGTGAAAGTTCGCTCGCGCCATTATTTAAGCTGCTGACTCGCGGGCTTGAAAAGTCTATGAAATTGCTCTGGCCACACGATTTTACACCTACCCGGAGCTGCATAAAGCCGCTGGTAGAGGGTTCCATGTGCTTGCGAAGTGTGTTTGAGCAAGTTTACAAAGTCATTCACATGCTTTTTGTCTACTTCCCCATGCTCTCGCCAAAAAGCATCTAGCTCGCCACTGAAAGTGAGCCCGCTGAGGTCGTATGCAGCATCACCGAGTGTTATCGTTGGGGCTCCATGGATTAATGCAGATAAACCAACAGAGCTGTTGATTGTCACGCAGCCGAGCGCATGATCGAGAATGGTGGGAAGGTGGATGCGATCCAAATAGAAAATACGGTCACCGCCTCGCCGTGACTGTAATTTTCGAATCAGCTCTTGGTAGTCTTTATAACCGCGGTCCATAGGGTGAACCTTGAAGATAAGCTTAGTGTTTGCTGGAGCATGTTTCAAAAATGACCGCGAGACACGGCGAATAAATGCCTCCATGTTGGTGAAATCAGATCGCTCTGTAATCTGGCTGTCAGAATGGACTTGCAGAGGTGCAAGATAATATTGTCCTGATAAGCTAGTGGAAAAAATCCTATTGTAGCGATTCTGCTTATCTCGCCCTTGAAAACGCAATAGATTGCGAATGCCAGCTCCTAAGTGGTGAGAGAAGCTGAGCGATCTTTGGTCTTGGTAATGTTGATACTTGCGAGCAAACTTAGCCATGAATCGTGAGAAGGAGTAATAGAGGGCAAACTGGACCATTTTTTGCGGAGTGCTCATTACCGCCAATTGTGCGGGCCTTTCGGGTTCACAGATAGTTTCTTTGTTATTGGTTACCCCTTCCCATCTGCCAGCCAAGTATTCAAATTGGTCGAGTTCACGGGTGTAAATACTGCAAAAATCTGGGCGTAATAGCCCAAGCTCTAAAACAATACATTCAATGTCCAGCTCCTCAGCCAAACCCCATCCGATTTGATTGTAGGGCCGGTATTGATTGTATAGGATCAGACAATCCACCTCGTTTTGTTCAATATAAAGGCGAAGCCAACTTTCGAAGCTCTTGATGGGAGCGTCAAAATTCACTGTGGAAACCCCTTTCCACTTGTAAATCCAATCTCCAGCGTGGAGCAGAACCTTGGTTACTGACTTCCCCGCCCCCATCAAATCTAGAGCAATATTAACCATCCCCCCCTCCCAATCGGCTTGGAGGATGAGTGCGTTTGAAAATGGTCTTGGTTGCTTCAAATCCATAAAATATCCCAATATTCCGTCAATAAATTTCATCGGCAGAAATTGAAATCCGCGCGCGAAAGGAATTACATAGACGGGCATATATGCAATGCTAAATAGTAGATGAAAAAGAGTGATATGTCTGGTCAATTTGCAACCTGAGTTTAATGTCTTCACTGCATTATTAATCATGTATATAGAATTCGTCACAGATACCTACCCTCCAGACGTCAATGGCGCGGCGAAAACAATATCTTATCTGGTGACCTACTTAAGGGATGCCGGACATAAAGTCTCCATCATAGGCCCGCACCCCGAAAGCGAGCTTGCAATCTTCTCGGTGCGCGTGCCCAAGTATGTATCCGTCAACATAGGATTTGTTACTAAACAACGGCTCATCAAGCATTGGCGGGGAAATCGGCCGGATGTCATCTATATTGCGGGTGAGGCGTTCATGGGCAAGGCAGCCATTAAGGCTGCAACAGAGTCAGGGATCCCCACAATCGCCGGCTATCACACCAACTACGACCAGTATGCTACAAACTGGAAAATGAAGTTTTTAGCTGCGAGAGCAAATCGCTACATGCTCAATTTTCACATGCGTGCCACAGCTACGGTTGTCCCCTCTGACTCGGTATGCAACGACCTCAAGCAGCTTGGCTACAGCAATTTGCACATCTTGGGAAGAGGCGTTGATTCAGCACTGTTTAACCCATCAAAGAGAAGTGCAATTCGCAGAGGCAAGTGGGGTGCAGCTCCTAATACTCCCGTGGTACTATTTGCTTCAAGGATCTCCCCCGAGAAAAACCTGACCTTGCTCTCGCAGGCATTCAAAAAAATGCAGAAGATCAATCGCGATACACGCTGTGTCATCGTTGGGGATGGCCCGTCTTACGAGCGATTCAAAAGAGAAAACCCCAACGTAATCTGCTATCGCTTCAAACATGGTGAGGAACTTGCTGAGATCTACGCGTCAGCTGACATTATGGTATTTCCGAGCGTGACAGAAACTTTCGGCAATACCGTCACAGAGGCGCTCGCTTCTGGTCTTGTGGTCGTCGCCTATGACTATGCCGCAGCACAAATGCACATCGAGCATGAGGTCAACGGTCTATTGGTAAACTATGGCAACGATGAGGAATTTCTAGAGATGTGCGGTAAGGCCATTCAACTTGCATTCGACAAATCATTGAGGGCTGCCGCGCAGAGTAGTGTCAGCGATGTGACATGGCAGCAAGTCAGTCAAAAACTCGAGGATCTAGCCTCTGAACTGATTGAAAATCAGCAAAGCTGAGCTTGTCTGTTACTCAGTGGCCCGATGCTTAGTCAACTGTGCATCCCGCCAGATTTGTTTGTCGCCGTTGTTGTTGGCCAAGTTACCCTCGAACTCGGCAATATTGACACCTTGATGTGTCAGTATCCCCACCTCAGAATTATCATCTGCGACATTCTCACGCATGGCGACTTCGGTCATCGGGCCGCGAGCTACAATACCACTGAGCAGGTTTTTTTCGCAGTTGTTGGCTGTGATAGTACCATGGGCTCCTTCTGAGAGAAGAATACCTGCTCCCCTGTTGTTTGAGCAGATGTTGCTCGCAAGATTGACGTTAACCCCTGCCCCCATAGCGACGATTCCGCACAGCCCGTTCTTGATCGTCTTCGTGTTGTTGACGCTACCTTTACCTCCTTGCCAGAAGCCAACGCCGTGCTGGATGTTGTCTTGACTCCACGTATCTATGATATCTGCCTGACTGTTTGATCCATAGATGGAGACCCCATCCCACCCTGCTCGTGTGATTTTACAGTTTAAGATCCTAGCTGAAGCGCCGCCCAAGATAGCAATGCCATGTCCTGCTATGTTTTCGATCAAGCAGGATGTCACTGTGGTGTTTTTGGCTTCAATGGTGATACCAGAAAAACGGTCGACCCCGTGGTCAAAACCCAGATGTCTTAGCTCTAGGTTGCTAATACTTGTCCCTATCGCCGTGGGTGTCACGGTAATGAGGCCAGCCTCGCTGGCTGGCATTTGAATGACAACCCCGCCCTCAGGGCTGCCAACAAGCTTGATTGGCCGGTCTATGTAAAGAGCCGTGTTGTAAGTGCCCGTAGAGATGCGAATAATGTCGCGCGGGCGTGCTGCGTTAATTGCGTCTTGGATTGTCGGGTAGTCCTCCGGCACCTTAAGGGCCCGAGCATAGTTACCCATCTTCTTATACAGATTCATGATCTTGATGGACTTGGAATTTAGCCTGCCTGCTTCTTCGAGAAGCATGATTGCCCGCGGCGAATATTCACCTGTATCAAGCTCTGTAGCCTGCAGATAAAGCCTTTCTGCTTTCTCATGCCGCATGCGGATTTCAAACTCCTGAGCTTTGATTTGATTCGCAAACTCAGTGATACTCTCACTGTGCGGTGCTTTCAACTTTAGCTTAGCAAGTGCTTGCTTTGCAGAAGCGACATCCTCCGCTTCGAGGGCGTCAGATATTGTTGATGCTATGATGGCGAGCTCCTGCTTCCTGCGTTCTCTGATGATAATCTGCAATTTACGCTGAGCAGCCTCATTATCAGGGGCCATGGTAATTACAGATTGAGCCAATGCTTCTGCTTCATCCCAGCGACCTGCTTCGAGAGCTGCCTGGCTTTCTCCGAGAGTATAAAAAATCTGCTGATTTAGCTCTTCAAGTTTGCCCTGTTCGATCGTCTTGAACCCACTGATCGCGAATGGAGACCCAGGCACTAAATCCTCAATCTTTTTGTATGCCAGGGCTGCCTGAGTCCACTTGCGAGCCGTAACAGCAGACAATCCTATTGCGCGAAGCTCCGCAACTTCAGCATCTATTTTTTTCTGAACATACCATTCTTTCTGGTGCCACTGATAGGCCCACCAACCCACAGTGGAGACCGCACATATGAGTAATAAAACGACAATGAAATCAGTGTGAGGGCCATTTTTTCGTTTGCCGACAATCACTTTCAGGGCGGCCTCGTATTCAAGTAGCTCTTGTTGATAGCGGAATCGTATTTGATCAGACGGCGCATTGTTCACAAGCTCGCGCTTGTATTCCAATGTTTCATCAAAATCAGACAGAAATGCACTCGCCTTATCACGAGGGCCAAGCCCAAGAGTTTTGCGTGCGTCTGTGTTGTTCATATCAGTAGATGTCGAGGCCTGATGTCTATTCTAATCGATAAAGCGTTGTGCGAGAGGCACGCGCCGGCCCATGCCAAAAGCTTTTGATGTCACCCGCAGTCCAGGCGCAGCCTGAAAGCGTTTCCACTCGTTAAGAGTTACCCGTCGCTGAATCCAACGCACTAAATGCTCATCATAGCCATACTCATCGATAATCTGCGCGCACGAGAGATGCTTTTCGACATAGAGCTCAAGGATAGCATCAAGGGTCTCGTATGGAGGAAGGGTGTCTTGATCTTTTTGATCTGGCCGTAGCTCAGCACTGGGTGGCTTCTCGATGGTGTCACGAGGAATGACCTCATCGTCTCGATTGATCCAGCGAGACAATGCGTACACTTGCAACTTTGGGAGGTCACTAATCACGGCAAGCCCTCCACACATGTCCCCGTACATGGTGCAGTAGCCAACGGCGAGTTCACTTTTGTTGCCTGTCGTCAGTAACAGCCGGCCTGTTTTGTTGGATAATGACATGAGAAAGAGGCCGCGAATACGAGCCTGCATATTTTCCTCAGTAAGATCCTCGGGTAAGTCGCCAAAGACTGGTTTCATTGCAGCCTTAACCGACTCGAAGGCCTCCTTAATAGGCACGGTGTCACAACGTATATTGAGGTTATTGGCTAGCTCGATGGAGTGATCGACGCTGCCGCTGGATGAATACTCACTAGGCATGGTTAATCCATGGACATTCTCAGCTCCGAGCGCGTCAGCGGCTATTACCGCAGTCAGAGCGGAATCGATCCCGCCGCTGAGTCCCAGGCAGGCCTTTGTAAAACCACATTTTTGAGCGTAGTCACGCAACCCAAGCACCAATGCCTTGTAGCACTCCTCTTCGGGGCTTAATGATGCTGCTTGGTGAGTTGCATCAGTCTCCCTGGTCGCGCTAGCGGTATCTACCACTAGGCAATGCTCCGTGAATCCAGGTAATGATGCCAGCAGCATGCCACTGGCATCGTAGGCCGCAGAGTTACCATCAAAGATCAGCTGATCGTTACCACCAATGCAGTTGCAGTAAATGATGGGTGTCCGCAACTCTCTAGCGACCTCACTCAGCATGGCGGCCCTACCGCTGGGCTTGCCCATACTGAAAGGCGAGGCACTCAGGTTGAGCATAATATCAATTCCTTGTTTGCAGAGTTCATGGGCTGGATCATTATGATACAACGGCCGATGAAGATAGTCCTCGGTCCAAATATCTTCACAGATGGTCACCCCTATTTTATGCCCTTGCCACTCGATAGCGCTGACTGTCTCTGCGGGCTCAAAGTAACGTCTTTCGTCAAAAACATCGTAGGCTGGCAGTAACGTTTTCCATACTTTGTGCCCTATTTTACCATTGCAGAGAAATGCTGCAGCATTACGAAACGGCTTACCAATGGCGTCATCCGCACATTGATCGACATAGCCGACTACCAGTGGGATTTCCTTTACCTCATCAGCGAGGTAGTCGAGTGCTTGCAGGCACTTGGGCACGAATTCAGAACGAAACAAAAGATCCATCGGCGGATACCCAACCAGAGCCATTTCGGGGGTGACTACAATCTCGGCGCCCTTTTCAATGCATTCTCGATAGGCCGCGAGAATACGCTTAGCATTACCGGGGAAATCCCCGACAGTGGCATTGATCTGAGCGATACCAATCTTCATGTGAAATTCTATAGAGAATGAACAGCGATGTGGAGCTTATGTAAATGAAGATGATAAGAAATTTCACCTCTCATTAGGGAGATTGCAAAGGTTCTGCCCTCGCAAGCTACCATAGTCCGTATTTACCTGTTTCGAGAGCATACCACCCCATAAGCAGATTAGCCACACCATGCATGACAATGCAGGCTAGCAAGCTCTTTGTCCGCACTGCCACCCAATACATGATTGAGCCAAAAATAAGCGCTCCAAGGTAGTCGACAGGCTGATGAATCAGCATGAAGGCAAGAGTGACCACGATGTAGGATATCCATGCTGGCTTGCCAAAGGGGACTTTCCAGTAGTCTCGATCCTTATCTAGTAAAAAGCGCATTAAAAAACCACGCCAGAAAATCTCCTCGACTAAGGCGACAACCACCACAGCACGCAAAAAACGCATAACGAGGGACAGCCAATAAATAGTTTGATTGCCATCAAATTTATCAGCGAGATCTTGAGGATTGAAGCCATCATACCTGGGCATCACACCGAGCCATTTCAAGATGCCTTCCTGTTTTCCGTCGAGCTCGAGCCAACTGTGAATTTGTGTCGGCAAAATCCAGAAACCGATACCGATTACACCCATCGCTGCACCTACCAACACAGGCTTAAGACTCCATTTTATATTATAGTTTTTGCGGAAAAATATCAGTAAAGCTATGACTATCAATGACTGGATGGGGTATTGCCATTGCGCAGGGTAATGTTGCCACCACGGGGCGTCCGGATGCTTCCACTCGAGCCATCCTGTGAGCTGGAAAGGGG
>JBNABE010000071.1:0-9814 GCA_049631945.1 Akkermansiaceae bacterium | reverse complement strand
CATAGGTAAGGGGAAAATCAATGGCCCTGGGGGCAAAATCGACCCGGGAGAGACACCGGCAGAGTGCGTCATTAGAGAGTGCCAAGAGGAGCTTCATATTACCCCTAAGAATCCGATCAAAATGGGGGAGTTGTGGTTTGCGATGTCTGACATGGAGGATATCCATTGCCACGTATTTATGGCGTATGAGTTCGATGGTGTGCCTACATCTACCGATGAAGCAATACCTGCTTGGACTGCGCTAGACAAAATTCCTTGGGAGAGGATGTGGGAAGACGACCCTTATTGGTTACCACACATGCTTGAGGGTGAGAAATTCCTTGGGAAATTCGTGTTTGAGGGGGAGAGTATTCAGTGGAGCGAGGTTCAGCTCGGCACTGGTAGCCTTGAGGGATGGTTGCAAAAGGCCTGCTCCTAATTAATGTGAGTGCTGGCTATGGAACGAGCTCCTCATTGAGTAGGGCTAAGATGTCATCTGTAATGTCCACAGTGTGGCGCGCGTAGACAAGTGGTGAGATGCGGCTGGTCGAATGACCTGATGTTTCTAGCACCCATTGAAATCCATGGGTTTTGGCATATGCCTTGATCTCTCGATGACAGTGCTTGAGTATGCGCTTTGTAGCCGACGTGATTTGTTGTTTCGTGTTTGCTGCCTGCTGGTCGTCATCTTGCTGCAATTTCTTGGTGAGGGATTGGTATCGAGCGACAAGCTTTTCGCGTTGATTCAACAGGTTGTTTCGCTCGGATCGTGGCATGGCCTTATTTTTGATCTTTGATTGCAGGGCTTTTAACTCGATGGCGAGAGTGTTGATTTTTTTTTGATCTGTATTTCTATCTCTAAGATATCGCTCACGAGCGGATTTGAGATAAGATAATTCCCTATCGGCAGCCTCATAGTGCAGCAGGACTTTGTCGATGTTGACACTAGCAACCTTGGGCTCAACGGCATGAACCCTAGATGCTAACAGGGCAAAGGTAATCACGGTGAAGATGATCTTGGCGGAGGTGATCGTCTTAGTCATGAGCGTTTGACTGAGAATGATTGCATGGTGCGCAATCGAGAGCTGCTGTGTGAATTTACTTGGAAGGTTTCTCTGTCACCTTATCGAGCTTGAGCTTCTTGAGCTTGGGGGTAATGACGGCCCGGCAGTATGGGTTTTTCTCCCCCACAACGCGGTAGTAATCTTGATGCGAGAGTTTGGCGGGATAGAATGTTTTGGCCTTGCTGATCTCAGTTACAATAGGGCGAGGGAAGCTCTGTTGGGCAGCATTTCTGGATGATGTGGCGATTTGCTTTTGCTCATCATTGTGGAAAAAAATAGCAGACCTGTAATGAGTGCCAACGTCGGCGCCCTGTCTATTGAGAGTGGTGGGGTCATGAAGGCGCCAGAACCAATCAAGGATCTTCTCGTAGGAGATAACTTCGGGGTCAAAAATGACTTGTACTGTTTCAGCATGGCCCGTGAGTCCTGCACACACATCTTCATAGCTGGGATCAGGTATATGGCCGCCCATGAATCCTGATGTCACTGCGTGAACTCCGTCTAATCGCTGGTAAACGGCTTCCACACACCAATAACAACCTGCAGCAAGTGATGCCTGTTGATAGCCTTCGGGTATGGGGGGCAGGGTCGCTGTTTTTTTGTCATCCATGGTTTCTTTGGAGTGGAGGCTTTGATTACTAATGATGAGGATGAATGACGCTACTATCGCAAGCATTGGCAGAGCCTTGGTGGAAAATCGTTTCATGAGGTGAATCTATACCTTGGCACAAATGCTGTCAAACGCTGTGAAATAAGGTCAAGTCAGCCGACGATTTATTTGGATGATTCGTAAAAACGAAGAGCTACTGGCATGAAGGCCTCTAATGCCTCGATGCGTGAATCATCATGAGGATGAGTGCGCAGGAATTCTGGATGCTGACCACCATTGATATGGTGATAATCACGCAAGCGCCTCCACAGCTCAATGGATGCCCGCGGGTCATAGCCTGCCTGAGCCATGTAGACGGCACCCATTTTGTCACTCTCGTATTCCTGTTTCCTTGAGAAAGGCAGTGCGTCGGCTAGATAGCCAGTGAGTGCAAATCCGGCCAATGCATACTCTGGATTCTCGACATCATTCGAATCGAGCGAATACCAAAGTATCTGAGCGGCTGCAACGAGGGCTAAGGCATGAACAATGCGTTGCTGGGCGTGTGCGGCAGTTGTATGTGATATCTCATGCCCAAGAATAGCTGCGAGAATAGCATCGGCCTGTTCGTCATCGCCTACGATTTGGAAGATGCCGGTATTGACGCCGACTTTGCCACTTGGTAGGGCAAATGCATTCGGAGACAAGTCTTCAAAGACAACAAATTCCCACTCGGCATGGGGTAGCTCAATGACTTTCTTGAGGCGCTCTGCCACACGTGCCACCGGCTCAGTGAAGCGTGGGTCTGAGGAGATGGCCTTGTCGCGCTTCATCTTCTCAAATTGCCGTGCTCCGTGACTTCGCATCAGCTTGTTGGCCGTACGCACAGTGATGTTACCCTGCTCATCAATCGATGGCCGAAAGGCACATGAGGGGAGGGCGAGGGTGACAAGCGCGAGAAGTATGAGGAGGCGTTTCAAAATGATTGAAGGTGTAGATACGCTAACCATTTATAACATTACGACAAGACGAAAGAGTGGTGATGAACATCAGAAATCTAGGGTTGCAGCTTGGGTGGTGGGCAAAATTTGTTATTAGAAAACGAGTGCGATTTCTTTGATGCGTTTATTTTCTGATCTGCTACCAACTACATCACTTAGCGCGGTAAGGCGTGCTCTAATACTGAGCAAGCTGCCCAATATGGACTAAGGCAACATCAAATCTATTATGGAGTTTATTGATCTCAAAGCGCAGCAGGCACTCATCAAGGGCAAAATTGACGAGCGAATCGCTACAGTGCTGGAGCACGGCCGCTATGTCCTCGGGCCCGAGGTGGATGAGGTAGAGCAACAGCTAGCGGACTACGTCGCAGTTGAGCATTGTTTGACGGTTGCCAGCGGCACAGACGCTCTATTAATAGCACTGATGGCGCTTGGTATTGGGCCAGGTGACGAGGTGATTACCGTGCCCTACACATGGATATCTACCGCTGAGGTCATCGCGCTGGTAGGGGCGACGCCGGTGTTTGTAGATATCGATGAGCAGACATGGAATATGGATCCGGCATTGCTGGAGGCTGCGATCACCGATAAGACAAAAGCAATCATGCCCGTCGGCATCTACGGTCAATCCGCTGACCTGCATGCTATCGGTAGTATTGCTGAGAAGCACGGTGGCTTACCCGTCATTGAGGATGCGGCTCAGTGCTTTGGAGCCACCCACCATGGGCGCAAGGCATGCTCCACGACTTTGATCGGTTGCACATCGTTTTTCCCGAGCAAGCCACTCGGTTGTTATGGTGATGGAGGTGCAGTGTTTACCAACGATAGTGAACTCGCTGAGAAAATGCATCAGATTCGTGTGCATGGTCAGGCCAGTAAACACTTCCACCCAATACTTGGAATTAATGGCCGTATGGACACCATACAGGCGGCGATACTCATGCCCAAGCTGGCGATTTTTGATCAGGAGATTGAGAAACGCCAGAAAGTCGCGGCACGATATTCCGAAGCAATTCATGCCCACGCGGATAAGATCGTGACTCCCTTCGTAGCCGAGGAGAATACCTCCGTTTGGGCTCAGTACACGATTCTGTCTGAAAACCATGACTCCTTGAACCAAGCACTCGCAGAAGTAGGTATCCCCAGTGTCAGTTACTACGCAACGCCACTGCACCTTCAGCCCGTGTTTGCAAACCTAGGGCATGTGAAAGGTGATTTCCCTGTAACGGAGCGTGTTGCGGATCAGTGCCTATCCCTGCCGATGAATCCTTACCTCAGTGAGGAGGATATTGATACGGTTTGTGGGGCTTTCTCGAAGTGATATTTCCCAGTTGATTAATCGTGAGCCGATAGGTGGATGATTGGAGAGCGAGAGTGATAAGTGCTGAAAGCATCGTAGATTGATTTGGTAATGCCCACAAAAGGGATTGATTCGCTAACGCTTTATTAAGTTTCGATAAGACGAACGAGTAGTAGCGAGAAGCAGAAATCTAGGGTTGCAGTTTGGGCAGTGGGGGGTGATGCTCAGCACTTCCATAGATGAAACGTTTTCTTCCATATCTCAGCTTGCTACTACCACTCAAGTGGAAGTTTATTGCGGGCGTTTTGGCGGGCGCTGTCGCTGCTTTTGCCAGCGGCTTTGGTCTTCCGTTTATGACAAGGGAGGTTTTTCCTCTGATCTTTTCTAATGAAGATACCGGGAAGATTGTTGAACCACCCACATGGATGAACTCAATCATCGAGGGCTTGGGAATGGATTCAGGATCACCATCTGCCGTGATTATATTTGCCTGCTGCCTGCTGCCATTAGTTTTTGTTGTGCGTGGTGTTTTTGGTTATATCAACGTCTATTTGATTAACTGGTCTGGCTTGAAGGTATTAGAAGTTATTAGGTTGCGAGTATTTGATCGTTTGCAGCGCCTTTCGCTGGCGTTTCACCAGAGGCACAAGGAGGGAGATATTCTTACCCGTGTGATGGGTGACACTATGCAGTTGCAGTCTGTGGTTGTGAGGGTCTCTAATGATTTGGTAGTGCAACCCTTCACCCTGCTCTCAGCAGTTGGTTTTTTAGTTTATGCGGCAGTAACAGATAGCAAGGTGTTCTTCATCTTGATTGCTTTGCTAAGTTTGCCTGTGTGTGTGTTGCCTATTAGAATGGCGGGTAAGAAGTTGCTGAAAAAAGCTCAAGCTTTGCAGGCAAAAACCGGAGATATGACTGCATCGGTCTCCGAGAACTTAGCATCTCAGCGAGAAGTGCGAGCTTACAACATGCAAGACCAGCAGGTGAGTTGGGTCGAGTCTCTGAGCCAGCAATTCATGCGTTTTCAGATGGGGGTTATCAAATACAGGTATTTAGTTAGCCCAGCTGTAGAAATTGTAGCGGCAGCTGGTATTTCATTTGCCGTATACTACGGAGCCCAGCATGGCATGACTTTGCAGTCATTTTTGTCATTAGTAATGGCGCTTTATCTTGCTTACGAGCCGATTAAGAAAATGGGGGCTATCCACTCGTTGATCAAGCAGGGAGAGGCATCACTTGATCGTTTGGAGGAAATCCTGATGTCAACAGATGAGATCAAAGATGGTCAGCCCACAACAGAGATGGGGCATGTGAATGGTGCCATCAGCATGAAGGATGTTAGTTTCTCCTATGATGATCATGTGGCCCTTGGTGAGGTGAATGTCTCTATTGATGCTGGCCAGACAGTTGCCTTGGTTGGTCCCAGTGGTGCTGGCAAATCTACTTTTGCCAGTTTGATCCCCAGATTTTACGATGTAGACAGAGGAGAAGTGGCTATCGATGGAGTGAATATCGCCACACTCGGTAAGAATGACTTACGGGAACAGATCGCTCTGGTGTCTCAGCACCCCTTGCTCTTCAGGGGAACGATTGAAGATAACATTCGAATAGGAGATCCTTCAGCGACACGAGAGCAAATTATCGAGGCTGCCAAGAAGGCGCACGCGCACGAGTTTATCATAAAGCAGCCAGAGCAGTATGATACCCAAGTAGGTGAGCGAGGAGAGGGGGTCTCTGGAGGGCAAAAGCAGAGGATCGCCATCGCACGAGCTTTTCTCAAGGATGCCCCGATATTGATCCTGGATGAAGCTACCTCGGCACTTGATACCGAAAGTGAGGCACAGATTCAAAATCAACTCAGGGAATTAGCGAAGGGGCGTACTACTCTGATTATTGCGCACCGCTTCAGCACGATTAAGATAGCGGATAGGATTCTTGTTTTTGATAAGGGTCGCATCGTTGCTGACGGGGCACATGATGAGATTTATGAGAGCTGTAAGTTATACAAAGACTTGTATGATCAGCAATCCGGTGAAGATGCAGTAGAATGATACCAGATCAACAATCTTTGGTCATCTGGGTAATTGATGACGGCAAGCCAGGACATCGTAACCAGTCTTTAGGATTTGCTGAAGCCATGGGCCGCATCCAGGATGTCAGCATACATCTCTTATCACTGCCTCATAACGTCGGTGTATTTTCTCGTATAAAAAAGGTGCGTGAAGAAGCAAGCAAGCTGCCGAAGCCAAAGATGATCATCGCAGCAGGTCATCGCACTCATTTTCCTTTGATCTACCTTGCCAACAAAACGGGTGCCCGCTCCGTGGTGCTCATGCGACCTTCATTACCATTCGGGTGGTTTGATCATTGCTTGATTCCTGAACACGACTTCGCAGAGGGTAGAAAAGCACCAGAAAATGTCACTCTCACCAAAGGCGCACTCAATCGTGTTACATACGATCCAGAGGTTAAAGACGGGTCTGGGCTCATTCTCATTGGCGGCAAGAGCTCAGAATTTGGATTCAATGGTGAAAGTCTCCACAAAGCGATCATTGAGATCGTGGGGCAAGACAAGGGTATACAATGGACTTTGACTGATTCACGTAGGACTTCTGCGGGTTTCATTGAGAGCTTGAAGGATGTTCCAATTACAACATGCCCTCATCAGACGACGAGTTCGAACTGGCTGCCTGAGCAGCTTCGCCGGGCCAGCGTGGTCTGGGTCACTGAAGATAGCGTATCGATGATTTATGAGGCTCTGAGTTCGGGGGCTAAGGTGGGGCTGTTGCCTATGCCGAGAGTTAAGAATGCGGGTAGGGTCGCGAAGGGGGTGGAGGCATTGGTTGAAGAGGGGCGGTTATGTCGTTATGAATTGTGGCAGGAAACTCATAAACTTCCTCAATGCTGGGCTGCTTTGGTAGAAGCGGACCAGTGTGCGCGATCTGTCACAAAAGATTATGCGTGACCTCGAGCAAATCCTTTTGTCGGGCTCGCAATGTATTATTCACAGCCTACGAGTGCGATTTCTTTGATGCGTTTATTTTGTGATCTACTAACAATCATGTCACATGGTGTGACTGGGATATTTTTGCCACCAAACAACCTGTTGAATTTTGAATGAGGAAAAATTATTTTCACCATGAAAACTGTTTATTTTAATCTGCAGCAATCAAGTATTGTGACAAAGATCATCCGCTGCTAAATATCTAAGAGTAACTATTAATCTGATTGAATTTAGAATTTGCCCCAAGTGTGCAAGATACGTGCAGTAATTTTGGGTGGATTGTAATTGATAATGTTGTCGCAACTGATTGGGCCTAGGAGATACCCAGGGAATACGAGAATATTATTGAATTGTTTTTTAAGTTCCCTTAATCCCAGTTATTATGCTTGAGCTCTCCAAATATTCTCCGTTTGCTTCTGGAGGTAACCGTGATTGTTATGTGCACCCGTTCAATTCTGGGCGTTGCTTAAAGGTTATTAAAAAATCACGATTGCCTAAGCTTAGGAGAGCAGAGAAAAGCTTTCCAGCTAACTTTAGATCCCTTGATTCCTTTGATGAGAATCTCGTCGAAATGAGGCAGCTAGAATTTATACGTAAGCATTTCCCCTCGAATATATGTGCTCATCTTCCGGGCTCTTATGGAATGATTAGTACAGATATAGGTAATGCGTTTGAGACAGATTTAATTCGAGATAGAGATGGCTTAATCTCTAGGACTGTTGAGCAACATATTTGGCAAGTAGGTTACGATCGTGATTTAACCTCCGCGCTGGAGCGCTTCTGCCGAGATTGGTCTTTTCGGTGTCCCTTAACTAGAGACTTAATACCTCATAACTTAGTAATTTCCTTTAATGATGAGCCGAACATTTATTTGATTGATGGCTTAGGTCGACCCAGCCAGGTCGGCAAATGGGTTACCATGATAGCGCCCAAGTATGTATTCAAAAAACGCAAAAACTCTCTCAAGAATAGGATAGATAAGATCCGAGAACGGATTGATTCAAGCTGTGAGCCTGATTATCGTGTACACGGAATCAATCGTAGTGCATAAGCTTACCGATCTTCCCCAATAATGAAAAAGATTCTCATAGTAAATGCGCATGTAAATGGGCACCACCCATTTTATCTTTCCCTCATCGTTAAGAGCTTAATCTCGGATTACCAAATCAGCATTTTAGGTGAGTATGCCGAGAGTATTCGCGTCTTTTTTGAACAACAAGAAATTCATTCTGCCGCTCCTGACTGGATAAAGCCAAGCGGAATGAGTATTGAAGATATTTATGCTCAATCACTATCAGTTGCTCGACAAGTAAATGCTTTTGCTGTTTTTTACACATACTTAGACTCATTTCTAGAACATGTTTTATCCGAAAACTCAAAAATTAACCATGAAGTAACGGGCATCTGGTTTCACCCTCATGCATTAGATAGAAAATATGGGTGGCTGCCTGGGCTGGATAAGCGAAGCCAGCATAGAAAGATGATACATAAGAGGCTTAACTCAATATGGATTACGTCGAATATAGAAAAGATTTTCTTTTTGGATCCGAATGCTCCTCAAAGATTATCGAAGTTGAATAGAGATATTTCAGGCTTAGTTTTACCTGATCCTGGCGTGTCGATGCCAGTTTTGGATAAAGCAGCGGCCAGAAGGTATTTCAAACTCCCTGAGGCGGGCAAAATAGTCTTCTTGCATATAGGAACCTCAGAAAAGCGCAAGGGGCTTTCAGATACTATAAGAGCATTTCATCGAGCATTATCAGATCCTATATTTCGCGAACGGGCTTATCTACTTCGTGTAGGCGTGAACGATAAATTATCGTCTCGAGATCGTGCTAGGCTCACTGATCTAGTTAAAAATGGAAATGCTGGTGTTACTGATCAGTTTGCCTCCGAAGAAGATTTTATAGAGTACTTTTCAGCTGCCGATGTAGTCTTGATTCCTTATCGTAAATTTCGATTTTCATCTGGGATACTGGCTAATGCAATGAATGCAGGATGCCCAGTAATAGCGAGCGACTATGGCATGATTGGTGAGGTAGTGAAAAAGATGACGTTGAGTCGTTGTTATAAAGATTGTTCGGTTTCCAGCTTGGCTAATGCTTTGGTGAAACAATGCCGAAGCGAGCCGCAACTTGAGGATCGAATTGATACATTTAAGGCTCAAGCTGATTTTAAGAATATAATCGATCAATCATTCCAACATAGTTGAACAAGCGAAGCCCCTATAAACTCAAGTAAACAGCTGTTACTTTGCATTAACGGAACCAATTCATGCTAAAGTAAATATTGTTGATATGGTTTTTTTGTAGCGGAAAGTTGTTCCGATTTTTCGATATTTGAAGCCCAGTTCTCTCGACAAACTTGCTGATACTCTTGCCATTCTAGATGCTTGACGCTATCATTTTTTTCAGTTAGCTCGCGAATGAAGCAAGTCCCATGAGTAAGATATCCTAACAGTCTTTTTTGGTGTTCTTTACAAATAGGAGGCTGATCTCCTCCGAATATAAAACATAAAGAATCAGATTTATAATGTTTGCGGATAATTCTCCAGAATGGCACTTTGCTAAGTGCTGTCTTACTTTTAAAATCAATGCTGCCTATGATTATTGCGTCAAAATAGTGCTCCCGTATTTTAGACTTCAAGCTTGACCGGTCTACTCCGATATCGTCTATCGACCGAGTATATGTAAATGAATCTCCGTCGTAGAGGTGATTGATTCTAGGGTAGTCGATAAAATTCTTTCCCAGCCTCTGTCGGAGACCTATAGCCAACAGATCCCTACTATAATTCAAGGGGCCAATACCTAGCATTAAAATTTTCTTTGGACTTTTTCCTAATGATTTAATTACGTAATCTGCAGAAGCTTCGCAAGT
>JBNABE010000070.1:0-9833 GCA_049631945.1 Akkermansiaceae bacterium | reverse complement strand
AAATTCACAATTTCCGGGAGTTCTGGGGAAGGGGATGACATCGCGGATATTCCTCATGCCGGTCGCAAACATCAGCATTCGCTCGAAGCCCATGCCAAAGCCCGCGTGTGGGCAGCTGCCGTATTTACGTAGGTCGAGATACCAGCCGTATTCGTCAAGATTGAGACCTTCCTCTTCCATGTTGGCTTGTAGAATGTCTATGCGCTCCTCTCGCTGAGCTCCACCGATGATTTCTCCAATGCCAGGAACCAGAAGATCCATAGCAGTCACGGTTACTCGGCCTTCGCCATCTGGCTCATTGGTGCGCATGTAGAAGGGTTTGATGCTTTTAGGGTAATCGTACACCGTAACGGGGCAGTTGAAGTGTTTCTCGGTTAAAAAACGCTCGTGCTCCGACTGCAGATTAACGCCCCACGTCACAGGATAGTCAAATTTTTCGCCACTTTGCTCAAGAATGGTGACTGCTTCAGTGTAGGACACTCGCTGAAATGGTTTCTCGGCTACAAAGCGAAGCCTATCAATGAGGCCCTTGTCAACGAAGCGAGCGAAGATGTTGAGGTCGCCTTCGTTGTTTTCTAGGGCATCATTGACCAGATACTTTACGAATTCCTCAGCGAGATCCATGTCGTCATTGAGGTCGGAGAAGGCCATCTCTGGTTCGACCATCCAAAATTCGGAGGCGTGGCGGCTGGTATTGGAGTTTTCTGCGCGAAAGGTGGGGCCAAAGGTGTAGATGTTTGAAAGGGCGGTTGCATAGGCTTCACCCTCCAGCTGACCGCTCACGGTGAGGTAGGAGGCCTTATGGAAAAAATCGTTTTCTGGAGTTTGCCCTCCTCCTGACTGTGCCACACCGTCGGTCTGTGAAGCTTGCCCTCCTCCTGACTGTGCCACACCGTCGGCCTGTGAAGCTTGCCCTCCTCCTGACTGTGCCACACCGTCGGCCGCTGTGGGCTGTTGGTGACTGTATGGGTTATGGGTTGTGACATGAAACAGCTCGCCTGCGCCCTCGCAGTCCGAGCTGGTGATGATAGGGGTATGGACGTAGGTGAAATCCCGTTCATCGAAGAAGCGATGAACCGCCCGGGCTAGGCGGGAGCGCATCCGGAACACGGCTCCGTAGAGGTTGGCCCGTGGACGAAGGTGGGCAATGGAGCGCATGAACTCAGGGCTGTGGCCTTTTTTCTGCAGAGGGTAATCAGAGGGCGCTTCTCCGATGAGTTCGATAGCGGTTGCATGAACTTCCCATTGTTGTCCCTTGCCAGGTGATTCTATCAGTTGACCCGTAATGCCGATCGCAGCACCAGTGGTCATTTTGGTGATGTCTTGATAGCCGGGAATATCTGTGTCTGCTATACACTGGATATTGGCGAGACAAGATCCATCGTTTATTTCAAGGAATGAAAAGTCCTTGGAATCACGACGTGTCCTGACCCAACCTTTCAGCGTAATGTCTGCCATAGTTCTCTTGCTGTGAAGGGCGTGTTTAATCAACGTGCGCATGCATCGGATATAGAGGCTAGAGCGAGGTTTTCGTCAAGGCTGGGTAATCATTGCATACTTGTGTAACAATTTTGGGTATTTGCAGGAATTAGCTAAATTTTCCCTTGCAAAAGCATCTTTCCCCGCTAGTTTCGCCGCCCCATGGCCAAATCAAAAGGTACAGCAAAGACCCGTAAGGCCGTCGCCAAGAGATTCAAGGTGACGGGCACAGGGAAAATCCTGCGCCGGAAACAAGGGAAACGCCACATTCTTACCAAGAAAAACCAGAAGCGTAAGCGTAATCTGGGTAAGGCGACTCTTGTATCCGATGCAGATTTGAAAGCCGTAAGAGCTTCACTTCCCTTTGCCTAATCAACAAGAATCCGGCGTGTAACAACGCCAATCCGGCGGCCAACGCCAACCACCCGCATCACGGGTGGCCCCTACGCAGCCTTCCCAGGGCTCTAAATACAGAAA
Source organism: Akkermansiaceae bacterium (assembly GCA_049631945.1). Lineage (GTDB taxonomy): Bacteria > Verrucomicrobiota > Verrucomicrobiia > Verrucomicrobiales > Akkermansiaceae > Oceaniferula. Next base: position 7,877 of record JBNABE010000070.1, on the reverse strand, counting down.
TCTGGGACCGAATGGACGAGACTGCGGGGGGTGTGAAAATAACCGTCCGTTCCAAAATAAAGAAACATGCCAAGAGCAACTAATAGCCCAGCAAGCCGCAAACGCCGGAAGCGCATTTTAAAACGTGCCAAAGGATTCCGCGGTTTTCGTTCTAAACTCTACAAGTATGCCAAGGACGCAGTCCGCAAGGCACACGAGTATGAGTACCGTGACCGTAAGAAGCGTAAGGGTCAATTCCGCCGCCTCTGGATTCAGCGCATCAGTGCTGGTGTCCGTGCACAGGACATTACCTACTCACGCTTCATTGAGGGTCTGAAAGCCGCCAACATTGAGGTGGACCGTAAGATTCTTGCAGACCTCGCGGTTCAGGATATCGATGCTTTCAACAGCATAGTTGAGCAATCCAAAGCAGCCCTAGACAAGAAGGCTCCTGCGACTGCCTAATCTGAGCGAGCAACGACTACTTACAACGGTCACTGGATTACTCCAGTGACCGTTTTTTTGTGTGCGTAACGAATGTCCCAGTGAGACAATAATGTGTGACATAATGTCGCTTTTAAGTTTTTTATTGCTCGTTTAGCAAACAATTTAATATTGCAAGACACTCATGATGAATAATATACAGTTTATTTTGATGATTTGGCATACAGCTTGCATCTATGATTGCTGAATAAACCAAATTAACAACAAACCAATTAAAACAAACCATGATTACTCATTACCCAATCAGCAACGGAATCTTCAGCGAGCTCAATCGCTTGGTAAACCATACTCTAGACCCAACCGGGGCGGACAGGCAGCGCTCACTGCAGAAGAGAGCCAGTATTGAAGCTCTGAGCGATGACGATGAGGGCGTAAAGCTTCGCCTAGAAATGCCTGGCTTCAAGAAGGACGAGGTAAAGCTAAGCCTTGATGAGGGGGTGCTTTCTATTGTGGCAGAGACTGAGGACGAGCAACGCAGTTTCCTCGGCAAGCTCGAGCGGCGCTTAAAGGTTTCAGATGAAATGAATGTCGAGAACATTTCCGCAAGGCTTGAAAATGGCATCTTGTATTTGCACATACCACATCGCGAGAAGGCGGAGCCGAAAACCATCGCAGTCAATTAACATACACTTAATCTATGTGATATGAGCTCATCGTGGATTCACGGTGGGCTCAATTGCTTTGTGCTCCATGATATGCCTTGTTTTACTGGCATGTGCTGTTTTCAGATTGAAGTTTAACCAACTCTGTCTAGAAAGCGGCACCCGAAAGGATCTTTTCTATGAGTGACGAATCCATGCAACCAGTCGAGGACTTTACGAAGCTGGAATCTATCTTTGTGCGCCATCGTAATTGCCTGCTAGTGCGCGGGCAGTTCACGCCAATCTATACAGGTTATTACCTACATCTAATGGAGCACCAATTACGCTATGAGAATAAAATGGATGCGACCCTTAAGGATTTACTCGCGGTCTTGTCCCTGCATCTGACAGCGAGGCCTTGGGCTGAAACTATTGCATGGACCGTGAATTTGCGAGCACCCCGGGTGAATTATTTTGTGACAGGCAGTAGCACCTTTGAAAACATAACCGGTCGCCTGTTCACCAAAGATATTCGTGAGCCAGATCGTAATATGTTTTACAGTCAGACGAGTGTTTCGGGGCAAGAGCCACGCACAACGACCGTTGACTTGGGGACTAATGACCCGATCGATTGGATTGAGCATTTTTACCAGCAAAGTGAGCAGCGGCCAGCCAAGTGTTTCCGGCTTGATGATGAGCAGTATGCCTTATTGGTGGCTCAGCCAGATTACGATGAGGAGTGGTTTGCCGAAGTCGATGCCGAGAAAGTGCTATCTATCACAGAGGTAGAGCAGACTAAGCTGCTGGAAACACGTAAGTTTCATTTCAACTGTGGCTGCAGTAAGGAGCGTATTTTGCCAACTCTGGCATCGTGGAAAGATCGTCTCGATGAGCTCTTTCAGGGGGATAAACAAATCACGGTTAATTGCCCGCGTTGTGGTGCTCATTACCAAGTTTCGAGGCAGGATTTGAGTGCTGAATAGCCGACCTGTAAAATTGGCGATTGCCCTATGCTTGATAATCCCCTAAATCGTGCGCGCCCATGAACCAGGAAATTGAATCGATCCAGACTGACGCTCTTGCAGCTATTGCTACTGCGAATGATGAAAAATCGCTTGATGATGCACGTGTAGCCTATCTCGGTAAGAAGGGCTATCTCACCTCAGCTGCTGCGGGGATGAAGGATCTATCCAAGGAGGATAAGCCTAAGATGGGCCAGCTACTCAATGCTGCTCGCCAGGCTATTACTGCGGCGCTCGACGAGAAACAAGCGGCACTCGCTGATGAGGCGGATAGAAAGTCTGTCGAAGGTATTGATCTTACTTTGCCATCACGACCGCTACCTACAGGTGCAATGCACCCTTTGACCCAAGTGAAGGATCGCGCGATTCAAGTATTGCGCCGGATGGGTTTTGCGCTTGCTGATGGTCCTGAGATCGAAACTGAGTTCCACTGCTTTGATGCTCTGAACACGCCGGAGGATCATCCTGCGCGTAATGAGAAAGACACGTTTTATTTTGATAGTGGTAAACTACTGCGCACTCATACATCCAGTGTTCAAATTAGAACCATGGAAAAAGCGACGCCGCCGGTTCGAATCATTGCCCCCGGCTCTGCCTATCGGCGCGATGAAATTGATGCGACACATCTCTCGGTCTTCAACCAGCTTGAAGGTCTCTACGTCGATGAGGATGTGAATTTGGGTGACCTCAAAGGAACGCTCGAGTTCTTCCTTCGTAGTATGTTCGGTGACGACACAGAAGTCCGATTCCGGCCTCACTTTTTCCCCTTTACCGAGCCAAGCTTTGAGATTGATATCAAGCTTCATGCCAAAGGGCAGGAGCCTAAGTGGATTGAAATTGCAGGTTGTGGTATGGTCGATCCAGCAGTCTTTGAATCACTTTGTGAGGTGCGTGGTGATGATGTCTTTTCACCAGACAAGGTAACGGGTTTTGCTTTCGGAATGGGTATTGATCGCCTCGCTATGATCAAATGGGGTATTAAGGATATCCGCTTGTTGATCGAGAATGATGTTCGCTTTCTTAAGCAGTTTGCGTGATCGTCTTTCGCGCAATAGAAAGCTAAGTTTGAAATTTGATGAGCGCAAGCTCCTCAGGTGTTTCTCGGCCGCGCGGAGAGTAAGTGCTATTTTACCCTGCCTATTTTAATGGCGTATGTCCGCATCAGGTGCGTAATGCTTATGGCCAGCTCTTCGTCGTTCAGGGGGCGCCGGTAAATGAGCAAACGCGCGATTTCTCCATCAAACGATTCGAATCCAGGATGGTTGATAGCATCACGCTCTTGACCGATCACCAGCTTCGAGGCATTGGCCTCTGGGTTGACTGGAAACATGGCTGATGCGACCGGCTTTGTCACGTTGAGGTAGAGCTCGGCGGGCACCAAGCCTTTTCCCGCTGCCATTCTTCCGGCTAAAACGTAGAACCTTTCCTTCTCAAGGACTGGTCCTAGTAGGAGAGGGTTGTTTTTATCGAAACGACCAAAAGTCACTCCGTTTCTCGGGCTCGTCCATAGGGAGTTGTCATCCTTCAGGCATGCCCAGAGGCCCTCGTATTTACCCCCGTTGCGAAGATTGCCAAACAGTGCATTAACATTCTTGAGACCTCGGCGCTGTTGATGAGCACAAACAACGCTAAGCCAAGTGAAGCCGGTCCCCGTGATGAGGGAATCGAAGGTGTCTTCATCGTGATTTACCAGTTCAGCTTGCCGGAAAACCAAACTGCTCTTGCCATTGAGGTCTGCAATATCATTTCGCAGCAGGGGGCGCCCTGATCCAGCTATTTTCCTGCCTTTGTCCTGCTTGACGAAGAGACGTGCGCAGCCTTCAGGCGCTTGGTTTTCCCATTGGGCAACCTTGTTGCCGTCTTCGAGGGTAATGCCTACCTCGGCGTTCAGGTCCAGGATTAGCCCCTCAACCACAGGGAGGTCACTTGCGATGAGGCAGGTGGATAAAAGAAGTAGGATCACATTGATTCTCATGGCTGCAGGTAGTCAGAATATGAGAAATCCTGAGTTCTTTGATGATTTCGTTAGAATTCGCTATGGGCTATGGGCTATGGCGCAAATGCTCTACGGCTTCTCGAATATCTTCTAAAGTGACTTTAGAGGATACCTCTGCCATGCCCGGTGCTTTCAGGAGCACAAATTTGATGTGGCCACCTGAGAATTTCTTGTCGCGGCTGAGCTTGTCCATAATGACCTCCGTGTTAATGTCATTAGGCAGGCTGAGAGGGAGTTGAAACTTCTCCAAAAGAGACAAGATGCGTTGGCTTTGGTCTGCAGCGAACCCATTGATTTTCTCGGACAGGTAGAGGGCAGCTCGAATGCCGAGCGAGATGGCCTCTCCGTGCAGCATAGTCCCATAGGGGAGGGCGGCCTCGATTCCGTGACCTATTGTGTGACCAAAGTTGAGCAGAGCACGGGTGCCTGAGGTTTCACGTTCGTCTTCTTCGACAATACGCGCTTTGATAGCAAGGTTGCGTGCTAGCAGGTCTGCGGAGGGGTGTTGGTTACTGGGGTCGAGAGCGCTCAGGTCATCGATCATGTCTGCATCACGTATCGCTGCGTGTTTGATAGCCTCAGCATAGCCTTCACGATATTCGCGCCCGGGGAGAGTATCAAGGGTGAGAGGGTCGACAATGACGAGTCGCGGTTGGTGAAAGGCCCCAATGAGGTTCTTCCCCTCGGAGGCGTTGACGCCTGTTTTGCCACCAGCTGAGCTGTCCACTTGGGCGACGATGGTGGTAGGAATCTGCACGAAGGGAACACCTCGGTAGAAAATGGCGGCAACAAAGCCAGCAAGATCGCCAACAACACCACCACCCAGGGCGATGACAAAGGATCCGCGGTCATGATCAGCGCGATTTAGTTCACTACATAGCTCGGCGGCTTGAGACATTGATTTGCTCGCTTCTCCAGCTCGCACGGTGTGCAGGCTCGCTTTGATTTCTACATCAGCGAGATTGCTTACAAGACGATCGGCAAAGTGAGGCCCAACATTACTATCGGTAATGATGGCGGCTTTGCCCGATAATCCACATTCGCGAATCAGTTCACCTGCACGATCGAGTAGCTTGTCCTCGACGAGGATATCGTAGGAACGCTCAGCGAGGTCTAGACGAACAGTGGGCATGAAAATATGGGTAAGTGATTGTTCAGGAATGAAGGGCTCTTAACATGCAGCTTGTTATTTGGATTGCTCAAGCATTTTAAGCAGAGGCGCTTCTGCACGCTTTCTGATATCCTCGGGAAGTTCAACCTGTGGCTGAAGTTGTTCAAGGCAGTCGTGAAGTTTTTGAAGGGTATTCATCTTCATGAAGTGGCAGTCGTTGCATGCGCATCGGTCTGTGGGGCCTGGGATGAGATTTTTATCAGGAGCTTCTTTCTGCAGGCGGTGGAGCATACCACTCTCAGTGACTACAATGATATTTCTCACCGGCGCGTTTTGACAGTAGGTAACCATCTTCTCTGTGGAGCAGACTTCATCGGCGAGTAGGCGAACAGCCGTGGTGCACTCCGGGTGGGCAACAACTAGCGCATCGGGGTATTCGGCTTTGATTTTGTTAATGGAGTCGCGGGTGAATTCAACGTGAACATAGCATGCCCCTTGCCATAGATCCATTTTTCGCCCGGTCTGTTCCATCACCCATGCCCCAAGGTTTGCGTCCGGCACGAAGAGAATGGGTCGGTCTTCTGGAGCTTGGTTGACAATTTTGACGGCATTGCCTGATGTGCAGATGACATCACATAGAGCCTTCACGCCAGCGGAGCAGTTGATATAGGCAATCACGTAGTAATTTTTATCCTGATTGTCGTCCAAGAATTTTTTCAAATCCTCGGCTGGGCAGGACTCCTCTAGAGAACAACCAGCATCTTTATCGGGTAATACGACTGTTTTATCGGGGTTCACAATTTTGGCGGTCTCTGCCATAAAATGCACGCCACAGAATGCAATAACATCGGCATCTGTCTCTTGAGCGCGGTATGCGAGGCCCAATGAGTCACCCACATAATCGGCGATGTCTTGGATATCTCCGGTCTGGTAGTTGTGGGCGAGGATGACTGCGTTGCGCTCTTTTTTAAGGCGCAAAATTTCGTCACGTAAATCTAGGGCTGTGCTCGACATGCTTGGATGTTTGGTACTGCAGCGCCAGGAGTCAAGCAGGGAGTGGAAAAGCGTATGTCGCCGGTGTCCGGTAATCGACAATTCACTATTGTTGAATGGAAATTTGGCCGTTGTGACGGGCCCCCTTGTCGATAGTCATGTTGGCTACGATCATATTTCCATTCAATACAGCTTTGTTTTTGAGGTGCAGTTTGCCTTTGCAAATAAAGTGTCCTGTCACGTGTCCATCGATGATGGCTTCTTCACACTCAACTTCGTTGGCAAAAGCTACATCAGCACGCTTATCGATGATGAGGCGACGACAGCTGACGTGCCCCATAATTTTACTGTGGCTGTTAAGTGTGATGTCGCCTGAGCAGTCAATGCCACCTTTAAGGGTGCCCATTACTACAATATCATGACAGCGCACGGTTATGTCGGTTACCGTGGCTTTTTTTTGGATGGTGACATTACCCCTCGTTTCAATGCGTCCATTCCAATGAGTGCTGATGATGTAGTTTTTCAGACTGACATAGGCACCGCATGCAGGACAGAGCGTAGAGCTGGCTTCTGCAGGTGCGTCGTGTTCATGTTCACATTCTAGGCATTTGACCTTTCTGGGCTCGATTTTACGTTGGAAAAATTGGCCCGCAGATGTCACCTTTTTGGCCAGTTGGGCACGCAGATCATCGATGGGGTCGAATGCTTCAGTTTGGCTTTTCGGTGCCGGTGCGCTCAGATTGTGATGGGCTGAATCTTGCGGGGTGCCGGCTGCATGCAGCTCAGGCGTTTGGCCGTTATGAGTTGTATTGCAGTCTGCTTGGTCTGAGCGAGTAGATGTGAAAGGATTTATGGGGATATTGCTGTCAGTGACCGCTTTGCCGTCGATGATTTTATAATAGCTGCCACAGCTACGGCAGTTTGTGGACACCGCTATTTTGGACTCGGGCTGTTGATGCTGGCACTCTGGGCAGATCATCATGCTTACATCTCTCTTTTTGACTGGTTGTTGGCCAGTCTGAGGATTTTTCTTAGAAAAGAAAAGGGACATCGATTGAGGTGTTTAAGCGCGAGTGCTCATTACTATAAGTCAGGAGAAGCCATCAAATCAACGGTAATTAAGCTAGGCTGAAAAAAACCCGCCTGCCGGTCATAAACCGGTGGCGGGCTGAGAATGTGATGCGCTCAATTTGGTTAGCTAGATACAGCTTTGTTGCCAGTGCTTGGCTGGCTGGTCAGTGGCAATTCGCTGGTGCTGTTGTCCGCGCTGGGCTTTTTGGCGCCAGCATCTTTAGCACTTGAATTCTTCGTGTTGCTTGAACTGACAGATGCTGCTGGAGTAGCGGTTGCTTGTGGTTTTACAGAGGGGCTGCCTACGGTTGACTTACCCACAAAAATGGCACCCGGTTCGATAGAGAGTGATGCTGCTTTGATGTCTCCCACCAGCTCAGCATTAGCCTTGAGCTCAACGATGTCTGTGACTTCAATGTTACCATGAACTTTGCCGTAAATAATGACGGAACGAGTTTTAATCTCAGCTTTAATACGGGCATTTTCACCTACCGTGAGTGCACCGTCAGATGAGATGCTGCCATCGATTTTACCGTCGACAACTAAATCATTGGAGAACTTGATACTACCTTTGATTTCAACATCTGTGCTTAGCACATTGCGGCCACTCGGAGCTGGAT
>JBNABE010000069.1:0-9897 GCA_049631945.1 Akkermansiaceae bacterium | reverse complement strand
CCTCCCATCTCCTCTGACGTGAATTTCAATCCCCTTCCAATCACTGAGATCCCAGCGCTCTCCACTGACTCTAAACGAGGAAAAACCACCGTTGTTCTCCAAGGAGAGATTACCTTTAAAAAGTAAGGTATCGGCCTCGGTCATCTGGACCATGCCCCGGGAAAGCCCTCCCATGACACCATCATTCACTACATTGATTTGGTGGCCTGCCTTTTTGTTCGTAAAATCGATGAGCATATTCGTTGGTTTTTCTTTGCTCTGTGGCGGCTTCTCTTCTTGAGCGATCAATGCCGTAGCGGAGGAAAATATCAAAAGGGAAATAAAGGAGCGGCATTTGATCTTCATAAGCTTTTTCAATTTTCAGAGTGGTAGTTCAATTGCCTCATCCGTCGCCCCAGACTGCCATCCCGAATGAATCTTTTCACGATAAGCCGCAGCATTATCTCTGTGAGCCTGCAGTTTTTCAGGAGCCATCTTATCAAGCTGCCTGGTCATCATACCAAGCCTCGGCTGGTTCTGATAAAACTCCCGGTTCGAGTCGATGAAGTCCCAAAACAGGCCATCCCAGATATCACACCAGTCGCCCTTCGGGTAATCTGACATCTTGCGGATATAATTGGAGCCACAGACATAGGGCTTGGTGACAAACTTCCCACCGTCAGCGAACTGGCTCATGCCGTAGACATTGGGCACCATGACCCAGTCATAGGCATCGATAAACATCTCCATGAACCAGCGGTAAACTGCGGTCGGCTTGATATGGCAAAGTTGAAAAATCACGCCCAACACCATCAGCCGCTCAATATGGTGGCAGTATCCGGTCTTCAGTAGCTCAGCGATAGCGCGGTCCACAGGAGGTAGCCCACTTCGACCTGTGTAGAAACACTTTGGCAGCTCGTGGGTAAATCCCCAGAAATTGGACACCCTCATCTCTCGACCGTGCAGCTCATACATACAACGCATGAACTCACGCCATCCGATGATTTGCCTGACAAAACCCTCAAGCGAGTTGAGAGGCACATCATGATCTTTCGCATAGTCGATCGCCCGCCGCACCACATCATTGGGATCAAGCAACCCTATGTTCATCATGGGCGTCAATAACGAATGCTGCTGGGTGGCAAAGCGACTCGAAATAGCATCCTCGTAGTCGCCAAAGAGCTCAAAGCGCTCCTTGAGAAACACCTCAAGCCATGCCTCAGCTTCATCGTGCGTTCTGGGCAAGCCAATGCTGCACTCGCCCCAAGCACTCGGGAAATGCTCCTTAACCCACGCATTGGTTTCAGTGCTGAAGGCCTCAACTTCAGGCAACGCGGGCTCAACATATTTCTTCGGTAACTTTTTACGATTGAGCTCATCATAGCTCCATGAGCCGCCTTCTGGCTTACCCTGATCATCCATCAGTATTCCCATGCGCTTTCTCTGCGCTTGATAGAAGTGCGCCATGAAGGGTTTCTTCTTACCCTCCAGGTAAGCGCGCCACCATTCTTCAGGAGTAATAAAGTTTGGCGTTTCATACCAGATGAGTTGAATGCCTTTTTTGCTACACCATTTCTCGAGGCGGCGACTGATCAGATCATCCACCACTTTAGCAAGATGAATGACTTTGAGCTTATCTGGAAGCTGATCAAGCATGTTACAGCTATGTGATTGACCTTTAGCGAGCTCAATGACCTTGGCCTTGTATCCACTGGCGACTAAACCTTCGATATAGACTGTTCCTGCTTCTTTGAGCAATGCCTGCCTGCGAGCATGATGCTCCAGTGGCCATTTGGTATCGCAGCCATAGAGCAAAGGCTCCTCAATGAAGAATACCGGACGCTTTTTGTCCAAGGCTGGGTGCTCTTTGTAGAGCTGGTGTGGATAGAGTAGAGAAATTTCCATCATCAGTCGGGATTAAATTTTGTGGCTTAGGGATTTGGTAAAGCAGAATCGGGCTACTCTTTGGGCAGCTCTTTGGCTGGCAATACTAACAACATCTCCCAGGTTTTCTTAGCGTCAGGCACCCTAGGCCCGTTATAGCCCATCACCCGATAATCCCCACTCTTCAGCCCTTTGTCTCGACTTACTTTATCGATCGCTGCTTTCGCTTGCTTCATCGTCACCTTATTTCTGTCGCCCTGCCAGGTGTAGCTGAGTGCCTGCATCTTGGGCACGTTTCTCACTTCGATTTTGTTACCCTCATTGCCTAGCTTGCCAACCTCATCATCTTGATAAAGAAAACCCATCGATTTTAAACCGAGCTTTTCACCCCCGTCCCCCTTTTGCTGCATGCCCATCTCAACCGGTGAAGTCATCGGTATACCTTGGCGCTTAATATGGCGAAACAAACGCCAAAAGGCAAAACCACTGATGAACGAATCTGTGTAAGCCGCGCGGTAAGCCGGAAATTCTTTCAAAGTAACCTTGTTGTAGGGACCGGGAGCTGGCCACCCTTTGGGCAGAGGTGCCTCCGCAACATACTCAAGCTTCACCTCGGCTTCGGGTGCTCCTTGAGCTCCATCAGCCAACGAAAAATACAAGACCAGAACGACAATTGGCAGCAGACTAACACTAAGAGCTCTCATTATTCGGGTCATAATCAACACCCGTAAGCTCCGCGTATAAGCAGGATCCGTCAATGCCTATTTCGCATCATGAAACACCATCCATAGTTAATGGTTAAAGCCAAGCTCATCACCCCACTTGAACCAGCCTAGCTGTATAAGCCTAGTGCTTGAAATGACGGTGACCAGTGAAGACCATCGCAATCCCAGCCTCATCAGCCGCAGCGATAACCTCCTCATCACGAATAGAACCACCTGGCTGAATACATGCTGTGGCTCCGGCTTCAATCGCCGCATTGAGACCGTCCGCAAAGGGAAGCAAGGCATCTGACGCCATAATACTGCCTTTCAGCGACAACCCCGCCTCGTTTGCCTTCCAAACTGCAATACGCGAGGAATCAACACGGCTCATCTGCCCTGCTCCGATGCCTAAGGTGCGATCCATGCCTGAGTAAACAATGGCATTCGACTTAACGTGCTTAACAACCCTCCAACCGAAACGCATCGCTCTGATTTCATCCTGTGTTGGCGGACGCTTGGTAACAACACGTTCTTCAATGTTATCGAGTCCAAGTGCCGTATGGTCACGACCCATGACCATCAAGCCACCAGGAGCTGAGCGGATCACGGGATCTTTTCTTACCCTATCCCATGCATCACTGTTGAGTTTGATTAGGCGAAGGTTCTTTTTCTTTTGCAGAATGGCACGTGCTTCAGGCTCAAAGTCTGGAGCAATGATCACGTCGGTAAAAATCGAAGAAATAATGCGAGCAAGACCCTCAGTAATAGCGCGATTAACTACAATAACACCTCCGAAGGGAGCCTGCGTATCCGTCTCGTAGGCAAGCTGCCAGGCCTTACGTAAATCATCATCATGCTGCCCAAGACCGCATGGGTTCGTGTGCTTTAAAATACCCACCGTAGGGCGGACAAAGTCAGTAATGAGCTCAGAAGCAGCCTCGATATCAATAATGTTGGTGTAACTTAGCTCTTTGCCCTGTAGCTGAGTGAAGACATCACTAAAGTTACCATAGAGAGCCGTAGGTTGGTGAGGATTATCACCATAGCGCAACTCCTGATCAAGCGGCAAGCTGATGACAAATTGGGAACGTGTTCCTTCACCGGCTTGTGATAGGTAATTAGTGATCGCGGTGTCATAGGTAGAAGTCCGCAAAAACACTTTCAGCGCTAACTCCTCACGAAGCTTGTGCGAAGTATCACCATCATGCTCATCCATCTCTGAGAGCACCCGATCGTAATCTTTGGGGTCAGTGACCACCGTTACTGACTTGTAGTTCTTAGCCGCGCTTCGCAGCATGGATGGCCCACCAATGTCAATATTCTCAATCGCTTCCTCAAGCGTGACATCGTCTTTGGCTACCGTCTCCTCGAATGGATACAAATTAACAACGACAAGATCGATAGGCGGGATGTCATTGTCAGCAGCCTGCTTGAGATGTTCTTCATCGTCACGCTTATGCAACAGACCACCATGAACTTTCGGGTGCAATGTCTTCACACGTCCCTCGAAGAGTTCAGGAGCACCGGTAAAATCAGATACATCAATTACAGTCAGACCAGCATCGCGGAGCGCTTTTGATGTGCCACCAGTGGAGAGTAATTCGATTCCGTGTTTATCGAGCCCTTTGGCGAAGTCGATCAGGCCGGACTTATCAGAAACAGAGAGAAGAGCGCGTTGAATAGCCATAGTGTAGTAGTAGTAATATCCCTTGATTGCGGGACCACTGACCTACCTCCACTGACTAGTATGGGCAAGCCGAATGTGCCAAGATCAGTCATTTCCGATCTCACCAGAAGATTCTTCGATGACTGGAGGCTCATCTTTTAGCCATTTCCACAGCAGACCGTCAACTGGCCCCAGCAACCAGGCCAGCAGAAACAATAAGCCACCGCAGACCACCACCGAGGCTGCCATATTTGAATTAAACCAAACGTGCAGATACAAGCCGCCAACAGCTGAAATAAAAGCATGAAGTGCAGCAAGTATAAGCATGAACTTGAGCCGGTAAGTGCACAAATAAGCTGCGGCACCGGGAAGAATAAGTAGTGCAATCACCAAAATAGCCCCCACTGCCTGAAACGCCGCAACCACGACGAAAGATACCACAAACATCATACTGTAATGAATAACCGCGGGTCGATATCCATAAGATGCCGCCAAATCAGCGTCGAATGAACTCAGCGTCATGATACGAAAGAATAAGCCCAATAACACTAGCGTAAAGGCCGCTACTCCAGCCATGACAAGGACTGGGGCAGGCATCAACATACCAAGAAATGATACCTGATTCTCTTCCAGCAACAAACCCAGACGACCATGCAAAACACACTCAAGGTCAAGATCAACATTTCTACCTAATAGTATTTCCATTAATACAACCCCGAGTGCGAAAAGAGCCGTGAATGAGATACCCGTGGCAGCATCCTGCTTCACTCTTGTCCACTTATGAATCAGCTCAATGATCACGGTTGAAGCCAATCCAGCTAGACCAGCACCGACAATCAACCAAGGCGATGCCAGATCTCCGCTGATATAAAAGGCGACCACGACACCGGGAAATATACTGTGGCTGATTGCATCACCCGTTAGTGCCATACGACGCAAAATCAAAAATGAACCCATTTGTGAACATGGCAACGCGACAAAGAAAGCCATCAAAACTAACCACAATGCTCCGACACCGAGCACATCCCATGGCAAAGTAATGTATTCGATGAGGTTCATCAAATCGCAACATTGGGTTGAGCAACCAAGTGGGCTGGCTGCGGGATAGGCTTACCATGGGGGTCAAGCTCTGGAAAATCAAGGTGCTGCTCAAGCTGGCGAACAATTCCGGGCTCAAGGATATGCTCTATTTTCTCAGCGTCCTCGTGCACATGATCCTCCGCATAGTCCGCCTCATTGGTAAGATAAAGCTCCCACAAGCGATGATTGCGAACAATTTCCATTGCGCGTTTCCAACCCAAACGACTGAGGTGCAAGGATACCCCGTCTTCTGCCATTTCAATGAATCCTCGGCTGAGTAGTGCCTTGCAATCCTTGATGACATTCTCTTCGGTTTGCCCCCGCTTGCGCGCCAACATCAAAACACTGACCTCCTCATGAGCAAAGCCCTCAGCCTCATGAATCTGATAAATCGCCTTGAGCATATTTTCTCTCCGGACACGCATGCGACGCCTAATGGTACGCATCATCTTGGATAAGACACCATGCCTTGGCGCCAATAGATAGGTGATACCAAAGAGGGCTGTGGCGCAGAGAGCGATAACTGGGCCTGTAGGCAAGCCGTCGACCTCAGCCGAAACCAAGCCACCCGTGATACCAGAGCCAACTCCAAACAACACGGATAACAGCAACATTCGTTCAAATCGATCCGTCAGCAGATAAGCCGCAGCAGCGGGAGTAATCAGCATCGCAGATACCAAAACCACACCAACCGCCTGCAAAGCAACCACAACCGAAAATGTTAACAGGAAATAAAAAACACCATTGAGCATTCTAACTGGGTAACCCAACCCTTGGGAAAAACCCTCATCAAAACTTACCATCAACAAAGGGCGCCTGAGCAAAAACATGGTCACCACCAGAATCGATGTCGTCATAAGCATCATGCGCAAATCACTTGCATCGATTGAGCCGATGTTACCAAAAAGGAAGTTCATCACGCCGACCGTATCTTGTTGATTCCTAGACTGCCACATAATGCCAAAGGCAAAAAATGTCGCCAATACAATGCCTAATGCTGCGTCCGACTTTAAGCGCGTGCTGACCATCATTAAGCGCACCAGACCTGCACCTAACAAACCAGCAAGTGCAGCAAACATAAAGATGATCCCAGGGTTACGTTCAGGGCTATAGATTAGGCCCGCAACCACACCTGGCAATACCGCGTGTGAAACGGCATCTCCCATCAAAGCAACACGCCGCAGGACCACAAAGCACCCCAAGAGACCACAACCAGCACCCAAAAGTATCGCCGCTAAGACCGCCTTGCCACTGCCACTGCCGGGAATGAGCAGATCGACAACAGAAGCTAAAACTGGCATCTCTCCCAACATATCGATATTTATAGTTTCGCCGCTTGATCTGCCACCTCACTTAGAATCGTCAAACGTCCACCATAGGTTTTTTGGAGTAGCTCAGGAGTATAAACATCCTGCACTGCACCAAAAGCCACAAGGCGCATATTAAGGAGCAGTAAATGATCAAAATACTCGCCCGCCGACTGCAAATCATGATGAACCACCATCACTGTCTTTCCGCGCTCACGCATTTCACGAAGCAACGTTACAATCGCGGCCTCCGTTGCCGCATCCACTCCTACGAATGGCTCATCCATGAGATAAAGATCACTGTCCTGTGCCAGAGCTCGAGCAAGAAAAACCCGCTGCTGCTGCCCTCCGCTCAAGTTGCCTATCTGCCTGTTCGAGTATGGAAGCATACCAACTTTCTCAAGGGCCTCGGATGCACGCCGTTTTTCGGCCTTGCCAGGTCTACGTAATAAACCCAGTCCACCGTAAGTCCCCATCAAAGCAACATCCATCGCCGTCACAGGGAAGTCCCAATCGACACTCTCTCGCTGTGGCACATAACCGACACGAGGTAGATTCTCACGCATAGGCTTCCCAAATACCTTAACCCAACCGCCAGACGAAGGCACCACACCCATCACGGATTTAATAAATGTCGATTTACCAGCGCCATTGGGGCCGACAATACCGACTAGGCTGCCTGAAGGCACAGCGACATCAATCCCATACAGCACAGGACGCTTGTGGTAACTGACCGTAAGATCGTGCGTTTCTAAGGCAGGTTGTTGATTATCGCTCATCGTAGAATAGAAAAAACAAACACTTTGCGGGCACTAAGCTACCATCACTCCTGTAAACCATCGACTACAGTATTCACATTATGTTTGATCATGCCGATGTAGGTGCCCTTGTCATAGCGTTCGCCATGTAATTCAACAACATCGCCAGGCTTCCCCATCGCATCGGAGAAAAGTTCGGACTCACTGACTTGAACTCCCGCTTCAGCAGCTACAGCTTTGATCCCCTTGGCATTGACACTCGACTCAGGGAAAATAGTCTTAAGTTGACGCTGTTTGATAAATGCAACCAGCTCAGCCCTATCTTTCAAACCCGACTCAGAATTCGTGGAAATTCCCTGCAGCCCTTTCACCTGAATTCCATATGCCTCGCCCAGGTAGTGGAAGGCGTCGTGACTCGTTACCAATACACGCTGTGAACTTGGAACACTGGCAATTCTCTGCCGCACCCACTTGTCCAACGCTTGAAGCTCTTGATGATAGTTTTTCGCCCGTTGCTGATAATCAGCAGTACCATCCGGGTCGACTGCCGATAATCCATCAACGACCACTTTGATGCACTGAGCCCAGCGCTTTGGATCACCCCAAACATGAGGGTCGTAGTAGCCATCAAAATCCTCTTCCGGCATAAGAAAACTGCCCTCATCTATGCCGTCTGTCAGAGCAAACACAAAACCATGCTTTTGGGCCCTTTTTTCCAGGACTTTCTGCATTTTACCTTCCAAGTGTTGGCCGCTGTAGAAAATTACATCCGCTTGCTGTAGCGCTGCCGTATCCCTGAATGTTACTTGATAACTGTGTGGATCCACGCCTGGCCCCATTAAACCCTGCACCATAATACGATCTCCCCCAATGATTTGAACCATATCGGTAACCATTGTCGTGGTCGTCACCACAACGAGCTTTTTGTGTTTATCGCTTGTCTGCTGATCCTCCTGACTCACCAACCACACTAAGCCAGAGATAATCGCGCCAAAGACCGTCAATACGCCAATCACTTTTTTTGCCATGCATAATGATTAGACAAGGCCCGAACTTGGGTCAAGCTAAAATTAGCCACGCCTAATTTTCTTTTCTAAGGGAAACTAATTTTAGTCTATATTAGTTCTGTATTATGTGTATTTTCTCGCAAGAATTTTTCCACCTAGGACGTAAGCAAAACATCATGGACAAAAGCTCAGATAATCAGCCCCAGGAAACCAGCAAACAAAAGGACTCTTCGTCCACTAATGGCGGTCAAGAATCATCGGCTCCACAAACATCTAGCTGTGACAACTGCGCGTGCTCAGCACAGAGAAAATTCTTCATTCCTGTTCTCATACTGAGCATCTTGTCCATTGTACTTGTCGCTATCATGCCCACACTTGGCGAGATTGGCATGGCCAGTGAGAGTGCCACCACGACCATTGGCAAATGGATTGGCTTTTTGGGTGAGTTCCACCCGCTTTTTCTGCACCTACCCATTGGTGCGGTGATGCTGGTCTTGGTAATGGAGGTGTTGCGTTTAATCAGCTTCGGCAAATACACGCCCAATACCACGCTGGGCTTATTTTTTGCATCTGCCACTGGAGTCTTTGCCGTAGCCTTCGGGTACTGCCTTTACCTGACTGGAGACTTTTCTGGTGAGCTTATCGAAGAGCACAAGCGTGACGGTATTATTTTCACCATTCTGCTGATTGCCACCTTCCTCGTTAAATATGTCTCCGACATTGGCTTCCTTGGTAAATTTGCGACTCCGACCTACATTCTGGGGCTATTCCTAACGACTGCCATGATGATGAGCGCAGGCCATCACGGTGGTGAAATCACCCACGGTGACCCACTCGACAAGGCGCCATGGAAAATAGAGGAAGATGAGGCTACAGCGGAAGTAATAGTCGATCCCATTCTCTATACCAACATTGTTCATCCTATTCTGGAGCAGAAATGCATCAGCTGCCACGGTGAGACCAAGCAAAAAAGTGGCTTACGCATGGATAGCTACGCTGCTCTCATTGATGGCGGCGAAGAGACCGATTGCCTAGTTCCCGGAGACACCAAGAACAGTGCAATGGTCACCTACATGCACTTACCGATGGAAGATGACCTGCACATGCCCCCTGAAGGTAAAAAACAACTTACTCCAGAGGAAATCCAAATCATCGAGTGGTGGGTTAAAATTGGTGCCCCAGAGACAGATACGCTCAGCCTCATAGAAGTTCCTGAAGAGATTGCCTCAGCCATCGACACCCTCAAAACACCCGAGCAAATCGCTCGCGAAAAAGCGGCAAAAGAGAAAGCCGAAAAAGAGCGCATTGCCAGCATGAAAGCCAAGCGCGCACGACTTGCAGCCTCTCTGAAGGCAGTCAATGCAAAGTATGCAGGATCACTTAATTACATTTCGAAGGACAGCACCAACCTATCCTTCTCGGCCGTTAGCTACCGCAAAGACTTTAACGATGAAAGCTTAGCCATTCTCAAAGACGCGTCCAATGACATCACTGAGCTCGACCTAAGTGCCA
>JBNABE010000068.1:0-9897 GCA_049631945.1 Akkermansiaceae bacterium | reverse complement strand
GATGAGTCTTCTTCATAAAGGTAGCCAGGTACAAGACGTTGGAAGCAACAGCAATTATGAATACAGATTCAAATCGATTGATTCCCTTCTCAGCTCGATCGACAACCCTACTGACCCGGATGCGTTGACACAGGAGCAATATAATCACAGCCTGAAGCTTGGGTTTACCAATGTTTCAAGTTTCGAAATACGTTTTGGTAACTCAGAGCCGGATGCTGGTGATGATGGAGGCCGCAAATTCTTTTTCTCGGGCACAAGTGCACTCGTACCTGAGCCTAGCTCGGCAATGCTGGCTAGCCTTGGTTTCATGATTGTTCTGCTCAGAAGGTCCAGATCATGAACGAGGAGAAGAGGTAAGACTTATTTCCACCGATAATGATAACAGCCATCCCATGGGGTGGCTTTTTTGTTGTTGGGAGCCACCATTGCTTTAGAGTGCTTAAGCAATGAGTGATGATGTGGAAGCATTTCTTGAGTTTATGCGGGTGGAGCGTAATGCTTCTCAGCGAACGCTGAGAAATTACAGCCATGCACTCAACGCTTATTTGGATTGGTGTGGTAAGGATTTTAATTCATGGCGTGATTGTTCCTCCGATGACTTTCGTGCCTATCTTTTTGAGCTGATGAAGCAAGAGATGGCGAGATCAACCATCCGCTTGCGCTTTGCGGCACTGCGTTCGTTTTACAAATTCCTAGTACATCGATGTGGTCTTGCCGTAAGCCCGTTGAGTGATGTGCAGCTGCCGAAACCGGATAAGAAATTACCGGTCGTTTTGACTCTTGCTCAGATGGAGCAGCTGTTGGAGATGCCTCGCAAAATCACCCCAGATGCTCGAGCTTTACCATGGCAAGCGTCCAGGGACATAGCCATTATGGAGCTTTTTTATTCGAGCGGGCTACGCGTTTCGGAGTTGGTCGCTCTAGATGTACGAGATGCTGATTTTCTCTCCGAAACCTTACGCGTCATGGGCAAGGGCAATAAGGAGCGCATTGTGCCTATCGGCTCACATGCTATGCAGGCGATTCAGAAATACCGCAGTGAAGCAGCAGTGCATGACGGCCCCTTATTTATTAATAAAAACAAGGATCCGCAAAAGCGGCGCCTTTCGGCGAGATCTGTGCAGATGTTGCTCAAAAAATATCTCGCGGTTTCTGACATCGGTTTTGAGGTTACCCCTCACAAGCTGCGCCATACCTTTGCTACCCACATGCTTGATCATGGAGCCGACCTGCGTAGCGTGCAGACTTTGTTAGGGCATGCGTCCCTCTCCACGACTCAAATATACACACACGTTACTAAAGAACGAATGAAGGAGGCCTATGATGCGGCGCATCCAAGAGCCGATCAGTAAGTAATCCAGCAGGTAAAACAGACCTGCTTTTGCGATGAGCTACGGCGTGCCAAATATACGGTCACCGGCATCACCAAGACCTGGAAGTATGTATCCATGCTCATTGAGCCGGTTATCTAGTGCTGGATAGTAGACCGCAACATCAGGGTGATCATGGTTGATTCTGCCAAGCCCTTCAGGAGCTGCCACCAGACATGCAAAAGACAGGTGTCTAGCACCTTGTTTTTTTAGCTCGGCAATGGCCGCGCTGGCAGAGCCCCCAGTGGCAAGCATGGGATCAAGGACGATGACGTCTCCATCGGCGATGTGTTCGGGACTCTTGTGATAATAACATTCAGGCTGCAATGTGTCTTCATTGCGGGCAAGTCCTACATGAGCGACAGAGGCTTCGGGTAGCAAATCAAGAAAACCATCAAGCATACCTAGGCCAGCTCGTAATACAGGGGCTAAAATGATGTCACGCTGTAGCTTTCTCCCAGTGGTGATCTCCATGGGGGTTTCCACTTCAATGGGTAGTGTCAGCAAATTTGCTGTTACGGAGGGAACCATGAGCTGGGATATGGTCCGCACGTAGCCTCTGAAATCAGAAGGAGGGCAATCGCGTTGGCGCAGCCGTGCCATGCGATCTTCTATAACGGGATGTTGGATGTGATGATTCAGACAAATTTTAGATTGGAGGGGTGCGTGCCAGCCAACAAGCAAGAAATTATTTAATCCTCAGCACGCGGCCTTATTGTGACGTAAAATAGGGGAAAGATTACTTTTCTTGTGCTCGTAAAATGAAATGATAGGTGCTTCTATTAGTGCTATTCCTCAATTACAGACGATCATGAATATCAAGACCTTTCCTGTTATCGCTGCTGCGATCCTAAGCTCAATTTGCCCTATGTTTACTAATGCCCAAGGTGCAGAAAAAGTCACCAGCCACCCTGACTATCTTGTTTTTCACCCACAGGGAGAGCGCAATGGAAAACACATTGTGCTTATTGCCGGTGACGAGGAATACCGCTCCGAGGAAGCGATGCCGATGATGGGTGAAGTGCTTGCACGCCACGGCTTCAAGTGCACGGTGCTCTTCTCTCTGTCTGATGACGGCAAGACAGTTGACCCCAACAAGCATGCCTCACTCAGTAACTCAGAGGCGCTTGATAGTGCGGATATGATTTTTCTTAACATCCGTTTTAGAAATTGGCCGGATGAGACAATGGACAAGTTCCAGTCGGCCATGAAGAGAGGTGCGGCAGTAATGGCGTTGCGAACTACAACACATGCTTTCAAAATCCCCAACAATGCTAAGCACGCTCGCTATAGCTTTAATCACAAAGGGCCCGAGTGGAAGGGTGGCTTTGGCAGAGAGATTCTGGGTGAGACGTGGGTCAGCCACCACGGTCACCACGCCTTTGAAGGGTGCCGAGCACGTGTGGAGGCCGGGCAGGAGAATCATCCTATCATGAAAGGTGTGGGAGAGATTTTTGTCACTTCCGATGTTTATGGTGCAAATCCCAAAAGCCCCTCCACGGTCTTGATGCGTGGCTATGTCACCAAAACACTTGATCCAACATCGGCAGAGATTCCCTCAAAAAATAACCCGGCTCAGCCCGTGGTCTGGGCTCGAGAGTTTACGTGGCCCAATGGCAAGACCAGCAAGGTGCTCACCAGTACCATGGGAGCTGGCATCGATCTTCTCGATGACAACCTACGCTTGCTGCTCGTAAACGCAGCCCACGAGCGTCTCGGGCTTCCTGTGCCTGAGAAGGTGGATGCAAGCTTGCCCGCTGGCTACAAGCCAAGCTTCTACAAGGTTGGTAAATATCGCGCGGGCTGCACACCTGCAGATTTTATTGCCGGGGGCAAAGCACACCAGATGCCGGCCTACCCTCTTCCTAATAGGTCGAAGAAAAAATAAGTTCTTTGGCCATGCTCACTCTGCAGCATGAGTGAGCTGCTCAAGCTGATTGGTAATCCATTCCGCAGTATCTAGATCACTCGGTGTCGCCTGTATGAGTCGATTGAGGGCGGTCTTGATCTCATCTTGTTGCTCTTTTTCTGAATCACTGAAGGTCTTGGTGAATTCAATATCAGAAGGGAGTAATACTTCATTGCTCGAAAGTGCACAGGCACGGGCGATGGTGTTTTCAAGCTCTCTCACGTTGCCTGGCCAGCGATGATTCTTGAGATGATCCATTGCTTCTGCGCTCAGCCTCATGGGAGGAATATTGTTGCGCTTGATGGTAAGCCTTAAGAAGTGCTCAGCTAGCAGCGGTATGTCATCTGTCCTCGCTCTCAGTGGTGGTAGGTGGATCTCTACGACGTTTAATCGATAGAAAAGATCTTCACGGAAGTTTCCTTTTGAAACTTCTTCAGCTAGGTTTTTGTTAGTCGCTGCGACGATACGAACGTCGGATTTTTGCAGTTCGTTACTACCCACACGTGTGAACGTGCCATCCTGCAATACGCGCAACAACTTGACTTGAACAGATGTAGGCATGTCGCCGATTTCATCAAGGAAGAGAGTGCCCCCATCACATTGTTCAAACAAACCGGCTCGGCGATTGATAGCTCCTGTGAAAGCGCCTTTTTCATGGCCGAATAGCTCGCTCTCCAGCAAGTTTTCTGGAATAGCTCCGCAGTTGATAGCAATAATATCTTTTTTGGCCCGCGGAGAATATTCGTGGATTGCGTTAGCAACGAGCTCTTTACCCGTGCCACTCTCACCCGATACAAGTACTGGTGCATCTGTCCGTGCTACGCGCCCAACAATTTTGAAAACATCCTGCAGCGCTCTCGAATTGCCGATGATCTTCACCTTGCCGTGGGGGGTGTCGATCGAGGCTTTGGTGTCTACTGCCGTTCTGCGTTGATCGAGTGCACGCAGCGCACTTTCTACAACAGGTCTGAGCTCAAAGGTGAGAGACTCTTTTTTAAGAATGTCTTGTGCTCCCTGCTGTGTCGCTTCGATGATTTGGGATGTGGTTGGAAAGCCATCTGTGAGTATGACTAGAATTCCCGGGTGTGCAGCACGAATCCGGCGCAATAAAACAAGGCCATCAAAGGGTTGTAATGGTATGTCTGCAATCACCAAATCCACATCGGTGGTGTCACAGACTTTTGCCGCTTTTTCGGCGTGATCACATCGTAGAATGCGCAAGCCGTCAGCATTAAGGTGCTTGGTTGCCCATTCAAGGTAGTCGATATCTGAATCGACCAAGAGGATTGTTTGTTCGGTGGAGGTCTCGGACACAAGTAGGATGTTTTATGTTAGACAGCGCCAAATCGACGATGACGGCGGGCGTATTCCTCGACAGCCTCTTTGAGGTCAGCCCCACGGAAGTCAGGCCAGTTTTTTGGGCTAATAAGAATTTCAGAGTATGAAATTTGCCAAAGCAAGAAATTGGAGATGCGTTGCTCCCCAGAGGTTCTGATGAGAAGATCTGGATCAGGAAAATGAGAGGTGTAGAGGTGATCGGCAAAGAGCTCGTTATCAATATCATTGGGGTTGATCTCGCCAGCAGCAGTTTTTATTGCGATCGTACGTGCGGCATCGGTTATTTCCTCACGTGAACCGTAGGAAAGAGCAAGGATGAGGTTGAGACCAGTATTATTTTGTGTGTCGGCTGTGGCTTGTTGGATTTGCTTACGGCATTTTTCCGGTAGTAGATCATGGCGACCAATGCTGTGAAAGCGAACGTTCTGCTTGAGCATGTCTGGAAGCTTTTCCCGGAGAAATTTCTCCAGCAGATCCATCAGTGCATCGACTTCTTTTTTGGGTCGTTTCCAATTCTCCGATGAAAAGGCGTAGAGGGTGAGATACTCAATGCCTAACTCTTGGCAGGTATCTACCATTGCCTTTACTGATTTCGCCCCGGCACGATGACCTTCGGCGCGCGGTAGGCCGCGTGCATTGGCCCACCGACCATTACCATCCATGATGATGGCGATGTGTCGAGGTATGTCATGACTATTTTTCATGTGTGTGGAGGTGGATGCGTTGTAGATTCGCACGAGTATTTTGCTCTCACTTTCCATAAGGTGCAAGCCCAGAGCGCACCCTTAAGAGGATAAAAATATAATATGCCTAGCTGCGTTTGAGCAATTAGGTGAATATTTTACGTGGTCCAGGGGGTTTGAGAATGGCCGCAATACATAGCCCTGCCAAAGTCCAGCAGATAAAGGGATCGAGAATATGGACCAAAACACGTGAATTGGGTAGCTCAAACCAGTTCCAAAAAGGAAGAGTAGAGCTGACCCCTGCAAATAAACCCATGACGATTCCTACAGATGCTCGAGAGATAAAACGTGAGGCTTTGATTTTATAGACCGTCACAGCAAGAATCAATGAACTGAGGAATTGAATGATGAAAGACCTCACTAAGTGATTACGCAGTATCCATGGTTGCTCGAGCTGACCTGGTCGAATCACGGCGTAAACGAGTGGCCCATCAGACATTGCTTGGGCATCAACTCCTTGGGCACCTCGCCTAGGAAGCATATATATACCATGCTCCGGGGTATTTTCTTTGATCGCTTGAGACATTGCTAGGTCGTCTTTAAAGGTTCCCATTTGATGCCATGGAAGTAATTCCCATGATGCGAACCCCCAGAGAAATGCAACGATAGCCCCAACACAAGTAGCAATCAAAAGTCTCTTCATAAGATGTAAATTGAAATGATTAATATACACGTAGCATTTTTTACTTAGCTTGTCAGCATAAGAAATGGCGGTGTTTTACAACTCATGGTTAAGTAGTGAATTTCAGTTGCCGATCATGTCTGGACTAGGCTATGCCCTAGGCATGTTGAATGTCGTTCTAGTAAATCCGGAAATTCCACACAATACGGGTGCGGCGGGCAGGCTATGCTTGGCTACCGGAGCTAGGTTGCACTTAATTAAGCCACTAGGCTTCTCGATTGATGACCGCCAAGTCAAACGTGCTGGGCTCGATTACTGGAGAGATGTCGATCTGCGTCTTTGGGACGACTGGGAAGCATTTATTGCCTCGATAGAGTTAGATGCAGGAGTTTATCTGCTCACGACCAAAACAAATCAACCCTACTGGGATGTAGAATTTAAAGACGGTGATTATATCGTGTTTGGGCCAGAGACACGGGGACTTCCCGAATCTATGCTGC
The DNA here is from genome assembly GCA_049631945.1 of Akkermansiaceae bacterium. Classification (GTDB taxonomy): domain Bacteria; phylum Verrucomicrobiota; class Verrucomicrobiia; order Verrucomicrobiales; family Akkermansiaceae; genus Oceaniferula. The sequence goes on along the minus strand of JBNABE010000068.1, from coordinate 3,415 downwards.
AGCAACATGCTGACCAATGTCTCACCATTCCGATGAGGGAAAATTCCACACGCAGTTTGAACCTGGCAACCACGGTGGGTATTGTGCTTTATGAGGCTGTTCGGCAGACAGCACCCAACTTGTAAAAATAAGCTTATGCGCTAGTCACTGGGTTTGGCGGCCTCTTCAAAGACGGGAATTTGAGATTCCTCTGCATCGGTGAAAAACGAGCCGACGTCCTTGGAGGTGATGAACAGGAATAAGCCCATGATCATGAGTACAAATGCGCTTTGAACAAATTCTAGCACCCGCGGTTGAACGGGGCGACGCGCAATAATCTCTAGAAGCGAAAGCGTGATATGTCCGCCATCAAGCACTGGGAAGGGCAGCATATTGAGAATAGCGAGGTTGATGTTGAAAAGCACAGTAAAGCTCAGAGCCATCTTCCAGCCATCGGGTGATGTCAGCATTTGGTAATAACCTTTGCCAATCCCGATGGGGCCGGCGAGGTGCTGAACACCAACATCAGATTGGCTGGATATGACCTTGGTGATAGTGGTGTACATGATGCCAACACTGTGCTTGATTTGCGCCCAAGCAGTCGGGTAGGTAATAGTGGATGTGACCAACTCAGGATCAGGTCCAGGCATGATGCCGAAGCTTGGCTCGCTATCCTCTGGACTTATTGGCTTGCTCGCAGTGATGGAGAAGCGTTGTTGCTTACCATTGCGAAGTGCCACGATGGTAGCTGGTTCTCCAGAGAGCTCCGCATCAACAATGTGCTGATAAGTGAGAGCTTTCTTCCCGTTGACGCTCAGTATTTCATCGCCTGCTTGGAGGCCCGCAAGCTGAGCTGGGCTGTGCTCAATTATCTCTCCCACCAAGGTGCGGTAGCCCATCATAATGCCGACTTGGCGCATAGCCCTGCGGTCATACCATGCCGTATCAGGAATGTGATACCCAGACTTCACAGTGATAGGCTCTGATAAGCCCTCACGCTTGACGCGAAACTCGATAGTCTTGCCCTCACTGAGCATAATATTTTCACTAATGCCTGTGTCGGTGTCACCTCTCCAGCGATCCACTTCGATACCGTTTACCGCTAAAATCTGATCACCCTCTTGGAAGGCTGGCAGAGCTTCAGCTGCCGGCTTATCTGGCATGATGTAGCCGATCGTGACACTGTTCATCTTGTAGCTCGGCTTGCCTATTCCCCACACTGCGAATGCGGTGATGACGGCTAAGAGGAATGAGAACAGCGGGCCTGCGAAAGCGACGATAATCTTATCGAGTGGCTTGGCAGGGGGCAGAGGCTTGTCTGTCGTATTTTCGCCTTCGATTTTTTCCATCGTTGCCATCTGAGGTAGCGCTACAAAGCCGCCGAAGGGAATCCACCCAAGCCCATACTGCACTCCATTGTAGGTCTTGCTCCAAATCGGCTTACCGAACCAGATCTGAAAACGCTCGACCTCAAGACCCCGCCAACGAGCAGCAAGAAAGTGGCCAAGCTCATGGACAAAAATGATGATGTTAAAAATGAGGATAACAACAAAGATCACAAAGATGGGCATCAGGATGGACATAAATTAGTAATAAGGTGCGCTGGGTGATTAATGGAAAACTCTGAAGTGCTGCAATGTAATAGATTTCTGGCCTCTGGCAAGTGCGGGATTGCACTTGCCAGAGCCTAAAGAACTTGATTTGCCCATTGTAAGTGTGCCGCGGATACTGAGTCGGGCGAATTCCGTTGTCTTCGCGTAGATGATTAGATAGTCTGACCTATCCATTTATTTTCAGAGTGGATGAAACCAACCCAACCCAACCCAATATACTATGCTAAAAGAATTCAAAGAATTTGCCTTCAAAGGCAACCTCGTAGATATGGCCGTAGGATTTATCCTCGGTGGAGCATTCGCCACTGTGGTGAAGACATTTGTAGCAAAGGTGATCATGCCACCACTCGGGCTGCTGCTCGGAGGTGTTGATTTCTCCGACATGAAATACGTCCTCAAAGAGGGTGTCGCTGAGGTCAAGGACGGAGACAAGGTGGTTACTCCGGCAGTTGATGAAGTGGCCATGGCTTATGGTGAGTTCCTCAACGATTTCATTGCCTTTGTGATTTTGGCTTTTGTGGTCTTCATCGTGGTGAAGAAATTCATTGCAGCCTTTGAGAAAAAAGAGGCAGAAAAGCCTGCAGCTCCACCGAAGCAGGAAGTACTGCTTGAGGAGATTCGCGATGCGCTTAAGAAGTAGAGCCTCACTCTAAATTAAATCTTTCCCAAGGCGGTTTGTCATTCGGCAGACCGCCTTGTTTTTGGCCTCGTAGAACCTTGCGTCTCCTAGAGATCCAAAAGTTCATCCATCAGCCGGGCGGTGTGCTCGTGCCCGCCGTCATTGCCCTCGCGGGTCGCCCAGCCGGAGAAGCCGATCTCCTTGAGGGCCTTGCGCACCTCCGGCCAGTTGACGTCACCTTCGCCGAGTTTACAGAAGCCGTTTTTTACCCCCCAGTCCTTGACGTCGAGTTTGACGATGCGTTTGCCGAGTTTGCGGATGCACTCATGCGCCGGGGAAAATTTTTGCACGTTACCGATGTCGAAATAGACCCCAACCCATGGGCTGTTGATCTCGTCAATGTAGCGGCAGAGTAATTCCGGGGTGACGCAGAATCCGTTCCAGACGTTTTCGATCAGGATGTGGATGCCGAGCTTGCTGGCCACAGGAATGGTCTTGCGGATTTCCGCAATGGAGCGTTGCCAGACGTGGTCATGGGTTTCGTCAGGGCCGCTAACCCTGCCAGGAACGAGCAGCACGGAGGAGGCACCAAATTCCTTGGCATCCATCACAGCTTGGGCAAGTGCCTTTTGTCCCGCGGCACGTACATTGGCATCTGGTGATGAGAGCCGCTTCTGCCAGTGCACCATGTCCACCACGCCATGTACGGGCATGCCGGAGGTACGGATCATGTCCATGTAGGCGGCCTTGTCGGCAATGCCCGGGCTGACTCCCTCGACACCGTCAAAGCCAAGCTCCTTGAGTTTTGCCAGTTGCCCAGCAGTGAGCTTGCCGTTGGTTTTAACTGCCTTGTAGATGACGCCACGGTTGCTGCCGGCTCGTGTGCCTGTGGCGTTCTCTGCTGCGATGGCTTTACCCATTCCGCTGAAGGCTGTGCCGAAGACAGTGCTGGCTATAGCGGTGGAGCTTGATTGCTTGAGGAAGGTGCGTTTGTTCATGGACTGGGATGTTCAGTGTGGGTGCTCTGAGTCATAAAGTCTCCGGCCAGGGCATCAACAATTCAAGAAGCAATATCGGGATCATCGTGTGCATGCCCGCATCCCGGGCAAAAATCCACTTACGGATTCCACCATGCGTTGAGCTTCCGGGTGAGCTCGGCAACTTTTTCAGGGTGCTTGTCTGCTACGTTGATACGCTCCATCGG
>JBNABE010000067.1:0-9957 GCA_049631945.1 Akkermansiaceae bacterium | reverse complement strand
GCCACCGCGGTGGAGATTTTGAAGCTCTCTACGCCAGTATCCAGCCAGGTCTGCAAGAAATTCTTGGGACTAAACGTCCTGTTTACCTCTCAACTTCTTCTGCATGGGGGGTCATGGAGGGAGCAATTCGAAATTTAGTCCAAACCAAAGTACTCAATCTCTGTTGCGGCGCCTTCTCTGACAAGTGGTATGATGTTGCGCAACGCTGTGGTAAAGATGCTGAAAAAATACAGGTTGAGTGGGGCCAACCCATCGACCCCGATGCCGTGCGGGCCAAACTCAGTGAGGGTGGCTTTGACACCGTTACTATGGTGCACAATGAGACTTCCACGGGGGTTCTCAATGATCTCGCTGGTATTGCTGCGGTCGTGAAAGAATTCCCTGATGTTCTTCTCGTTGTCGACACCGTCTCATCTCTATCAGCAGTGCCTATCGAAATGGACAAACTTGGTATTGATGTCGTGCTAGCAGGTGTTCAGAAAGCATTAGCGCTACCCCCCGGTCTAGCTGTTTTCGCTATCTCTGAAGCCGCACTTGAGAGAGCCGCTCAAACGGAAGGTCGTGGATATTATTTTGATTTTGTAGAATTTGAGAAAAACGCCATCAAGAACAACACCCCTTCAACACCAGCTGTTTCGTTAATGTATGCGCTAAAGCAAAAGGTAGACAGCATCATGGCGGAAGGTCTCGAGGCTCGTTTTGAGCGCCATGCCAAATTAAATCACATGATTCATAAGTGGGCTGAGAAACACGGATTTAAAAACTTTGCTCCTGAAGGGTTTCAATCAAAGACGCTCACGGCGATCGACAACCAAGATGGAAAATTAGACGTCGCGGGCTTTATCAAAGCACTTCGCGCTAAGCACAATGTTCTAATCAATGGCGGCTACGGTAAAATCAAAGGCATTACGTTTCGTATTTCAAATATGGGTAACGAAACCGAAGAGTCCATGCAGGAGCTCATCGATCAACTAGACGAGGTAATCGTGGACTTCAAATAGAGGCTTGTGTCCAAGGGGTATGACGCTCATCAGCAAAGGCAGATGGTTCTCTCTGCTTTTGGCAAAGACCTAGCACGGCGTTGCAAATCCAAATGTGAACTCACCGGAGCTTCGGGCGTATCCCTTCACATCTACGAAATACCTCCTGTATCGGATGAACCCGAGCTAGCACGCTGCCTTATGATTTGCGAGCAAGCGATTGATCAAATCAAACAACCTCGTTTAATTATGGCCGACAAGTGGCGTCATCTAGGCGAGCTCATATGGAGTGATATACCCGCAATACAGATCATGGCATATCGCCTACTGAAGCATATTTCTCAGCGTGACCAGTGGGCACGGGAGATCTTAGATGAAGCCTACCTCGATGAGGAAATACTAGCAGAGGCCAACAAAGAGTCTCTATGACCCATGCTACCCAATATCATTTCTATTACTTATGGTAGTCATCCTCGCGGGTGAAATTTCTGGTGCATTGATTTGAGCCCTTTCTGGTCAACATGCGTGTAGATCTGCGTCGTAGCAATATCTGCGTGCCCCAACATGTCTTGAATAACGCGTAAATCAGCACCATTCTGTAGCAGGTGGGTAGCAAATGAATGCCTCAGGAGATGTGGGTAGACGTTTTTCTCAACGCCAGCATTTCTTGCTCGTTGTTTGACAACTTCCCTAACTCGCTCAGCGCTCAAGGCCCCTCCCCTTATGCTTAAAAATATCCAAGATGATGTTTTACTCTTCACCAGCTCTGGACGCTCATTTTTAATGTAGTCTCGTAATGCCTCTCGTGCTTTACCGCCTACAGGTACGATTCTCGTCTTATTACCTTTGCCGGTAACCCTGATAAAACCATCGTCTAGGTTCATATTTTCTAGGCGGGCATTACAAAGCTCGGACAGTCGTAAGCCTGATGCGTAAAAAAGCTCAAGAATAGCAAGATCTCTGCGCCCCAGCATTTGGTGAGTATCAATGGCTTGCAGAATAGATACTACCTCCTGCTCATTGAGAGTCTCTGGCAAATGTTGCTCCGCTCTTGGAGGTAGTAGTGGCTCAGCTGGGTCGACACAGATCACATTCAATGCCGCTAGGCGGCGAAAAAAGATTTTCAAATGAACCATGCTGATGCGCAATGAAGATGCTGACATTCCATTATCTTTCTGCCCTGCAAGGAAATGAGATAACTCCTCAGTGCCGACATCATTCCAGCCTGATAGCTCTTTTTTCTCAAGCCACAGGGCTAGCGCATCTAGGGTTTGGCGCACTGAGAGCTGGTAAGCAGCTGACAAACCTCGCTCCGTAGCGATGTAGAGTATAAACTGCTCAATATGCGATGTTAAAACCACGTTATTATTGTTTCTCGTAAACGCCCTCATCACGCTTTTCGAGTACGGTAAAACCAGCTTTCTTAGCATCACTGTATGAGAGTGGCTTAGTGATTTTAGGGGTATTCACACTGCTAATTACCTTCTTTACGGGATTTTTACAGAGAGGGCAAACTTCGAGTGGCGCCCGATCTACCGGCCGGCGCAACTCAAAGCCTTTGGCACAAATGCGACACGATTGCTCCTGATCATTAGCGTTTACAGAAATGTATTCGTAGATTGGCATGCCAGATAGTGAATGTATGATAGTATCTTCGTATTAACTGTGATCACACAGCCAAAATAGGACAACAGAAAAGGCGTAAGACAGCATCCTGATACGGAAACTGTATTACGCCTAAATATTAACACAACTCGGTCAAGCTTACCAGCTCGACTTGGTCACACCGGGAATCATGCCGTGCGATGCAAGCTCACGAAACGCTATACGTGAAAGCTTGAAACGACGAAGGAATCCATGGCGACGACCGGTGTATTCACAACGGTTCACCAATCGGGTGGCACTGGAGTCACGTGGGAGCATGCTTAGACCTACGTAGTCCTTCTCTTGCTTGAGCTGCCTGCGCAGATCAGCATACTTAGCGACGGTTGCTTGTTTGCGCTTGTTGCGCGCGATCCATGATTTCTTTGCCATAACGGGGGGCTGGAGATATCCGATCACCTCAACAAATCAAGCCATTTTTACTCAAATTGTCACTTTTCTTCAAGATTTGGTCAGATTGCACGGTTTCAAGTTGATTACAGACGTGTAGCAACGTTAATTGCACACAGCATGTCAACCACCTCATTTCATTACCAAGATCCTTTTCCCCTTGGCCCCGACACTACAGAATACGAGCAAATCGACACCCAGGGCATCTCCACCATTGAGTGCGATGGTGAGACTATCCTTAAAATAACTCCAGAGGCGATCATCAAGCTCTCAAATGAGGCATCAAAAGCCATTTGTTTCAAGCTTCGCACCTCACACCTCAAACAAGTAGCAGCTATTTTAGATGATCCCGATGCGTCAGAGAATGACCGTATGGTCGCGCTAATGTTGCTCAAGAATGCAGAAATTGCCTCGCACGGTATTTTACCAGCTTGCCAAGATACAGGCACCGCCATTGTGATGGCGAAGAAAGGCCAGAATGTGCGTACCATTGGTAACGACGCAGAAAATATCTCACACGGTATTCATAAAACATACACCGAAGAAAACTTGCGCTATTCTCAGGTTTCACCGTTAAACATGTTTGATGAGGTTAACACTCGTACCAATCTACCGGCCCAAATCGATATTTATGCGACCGAGGGTGACGCCTTTAAATTCCTCTTCATTGCCAAAGGTGGCGGCTCAGCGAACAAAACCTTCCTCTATCAAGAAACTAAGGCACTACTCAACCCCGCACGAATCAAAGAATTCTGTGTCGAGAAGATGCGCACTTTAGGAACCTCCGCATGCCCGCCCTACCACCTAGCCATTGTTGTAGGAGGCACATCAGCGGAAGCCAATTTGAAGACAGTCAAAATGGCATCAACACGTTATTATGATGACCTACCGGCCGAAGGAAACGAGCATGGCCAAGCATTTCGTGATCTTGAGATGGAGCAAGAGCTTTTGGTCGCTGCGCGCGAAATCGGTATTGGAGCTCAATTTGGCGGCAAATATTTCGCCCTAGATGTCCGCGTCATTCGCCTCCCCCGCCACGGAGCCTCCTGCCCCGTCGGCATCGGCGTCTCTTGTTCCGCAGACCGACAAGCTAAAGCTAAAATAACCAAAGAGGGTGTCTTTCTTGAAAAACTCGAACCAAATCCTGGTCAATATATTCCAGAGCAATATAAGGATTGGAAATTCAAGGGTGTAGACATCAATCTTGACGAGGGCATGGATAAAATCCTCCAAACCCTCGACAAATATCCCGTGACCTCGGCACTTTCTCTGACAGGCACTATTATCGTTGCCCGCGACAGCGCGCATGCCAAAATCAAAGAGAGACTCGAACAAGAAGGTGACCTGCCCCAGTATTTAAAAGATCATCCTATCTATTATGCGGGACCTGCTAAAACACCCGAGGGATACGCCTCTGGCTCGTTCGGTCCAACGACTGCAGGACGCATGGACGGATACGTAGACCTATTTCAAAAACACGGAGGGTCGATGATCATGCTAGCCAAAGGCAACCGCTCACAGCAAGTCACCGATGCTTGTAAAGCAAATGGTGGATTTTACCTTGGCTCTGCAGGAGGTCCAGCAGCACTGCTAGCACGTGATCACATTAAAGAGCTTGAAGTCATAGAATATCCTGAGCTTGGCATGGAGGCCGTCTGGAAAATTCGTGTCGAAAACTTCCCTGCATTCATCCTCGTCGACAACAAAGGGAATGACTTCTTTAACCAGATCAACCAGTGTCCTGTTTGTTAACATGCTGACACACCAAGCACGCTAGAGGCTATGAGTCATTCTCACAAGCCCCCGCCTGTGGAGTGATCTTGCTCTCAGACAGATCATCTCTGAATCACGACCACAAGAACTGAATAAGCAAGGGCAGCAATAACAAGGCCGACCCCTTCGTTGCGGTTCAGCTTCATACTAGACCACATCAGTGGCACAATGATGATGGTAAGCCCCATCATCACGCCTAAGTCTAACCATGCAATAGCTTTGCCACACACTGGCTTTACTGCGGCGGTAATCCCAAGGACCGCCAAAATGTTGAAGATACAGGATCCGATGGCATTGCCCGTGATAATATCCCCCTGGCGCTTTAGTGCCGCAACAATGGCTGTTGCTAGCTCAGGCAGTGATGTTCCCAAAGCAAACAAAGTCAGTGAGATAATGACATCTGGCACACCGAAAATCACAGCAATTTGCTCACCATGAACCACTAGCCAATCTGCACCAAACACCAAAGCCACTATCCCTAGGAAAATCAAAACTACATCTACGATAATACGTGAGCCACCCTTTTTCGCCTGTTCTATCTCCTCCTGTTCAAATTCCTCAAACTGCGCGGCATACTTTGCCTTCCGGGAGAGTAGCACGTTGGCAATAACGTAAATGAATATGCCTGAACCCAACAAACAACCCTCCCAACGAGCAAGATGCTTATCACTCATCATAAGTAAAAAGACAATGGAGCTCCCCATCAGTATAGGCAACTCACGGCGCAGCAACTGCATGTGCACAACTACTGGCCTGATCACAGCTGCGACTCCTAGAATGAGTGCTATATTGAATATATTCGAGCCCACTATGTTACCCAGTGCCATATCAGGACTTGTAATACCTGCATCGATATGAAAACCAAACCACCCAGCTGGAATGGCAATCACCTCAGGTGAGTTCGCTTTCAAACAAACGAGCAGCTCTGGCATACTCGTTCCAAAAGCAACGACAGTAAGCCCCACCACTAAGGGTGAGATCCCCAGTCGCAATGCAATTTCAGAGGCTCCCTTCACCAGCCACTCAGCGCCGTAATAGAGCAGCACAAAGCCGCCTATGAGCCATAGAAAATGGATGATTAATTCCACGGGCAGAAACATGTACACGCTTCGTAGTTAATTAAACTTCAAACTTTCCCAAATTCTGCTTACACAGCGCGCATGTCAAAGACTCACAAGATCAGCATACTCGCCGGAGACGGTATTGGCCCTGAGGTCATGGACGCTTCCATGCTCGTGCTAGATGCAGCCGCAACGAAGTTTTCCATCACCCTCGAAAAAGACACTCAGCTTGTAGGTGGCGCCGCTATCGACGCAACAGGCAGCCCCTTACCCGATGAAACCATCGCCTCCTGCGAAGCCTCCGATGCCATTCTTTTTGGCTCGGTAGGTGGTCCACAATGGGAAAATCTCCCGCCCGACCAACAGCCAGAGCGCGGTGCTTTGCTGCCACTACGCAAGAAATTCAATTTATTTGCCAATCTACGCCCCGGCGTCTGCCTCCCCTCTCTCACTCATGCCTCCCCAGTTAAAAATGAGCTTATCCCAGATGGCTTCGATGTGCTTTGTGTCAGGGAACTCACGGGCGGCATCTACTTTGGTCAGCCCAAAAGCATCAGCGAAGTAGATGGTGAATTGGTTGCCATCGACACCATGGTCTACAAAAAAAGTGAAATCGAGCGTATCGCACACATCGCTTTCACGGCCGCGAAAGCTCGTGACAATCGCCTCTGCTCCGTAGACAAAGCCAACGTATTACAAAACTCTGTACTTTGGCGTGAAACCGTCATCGAAGTTGCCAAAGAATATCCTGAAGTTGAATTATCTCATCTCTATGTCGACAACGCCGCTATGCAGCTCGTGAAACAACCAGGCTCATTTGATGTTCTCGTGACCGGCAACCTATTCGGTGATATTCTCTCTGATGAAATGGCAATGATCTCTGGCTCACTTGGCATGCTACCATCTGCATCACTTGGCAACAAAAACGACAACGGACTCTACTTTGGTATGTATGAGCCATCAGGCGGATCAGCTCCTGACATTGCTGGCCAAGGTGTTGCCAACCCTATTGCCCAAATCTTGTCTGCAGCGATGATGCTTCGTTATTCACTTGGAGAAAATGATGCCGCAGAGGCTATTGAAGCAGCAGTTGATAAGGCTATCGATTCAGGTCTACGCACGGGTGACTTATTCACTGGTGAGGAAGGCGAGCGTAAAGTTGGCACAGTAGAAATGGCTCAAGCCATTGCTGCCGCCGTCTAGTCGAATCAAAACGAAATCACAATGTTATAGCTCAATGCCAATATGGCGTTGGGCTATATTTTTTGCCCTCAGCATACCTTAGAAATCTTTGCGAACAAAAACCCAGCAAGCAATGCCGAGAATAAAGACCTCAAAGCCAAGCGAACTACCCACAATATAAGCTGTAGAATGTCGATTGTCGTATGCCTCCATCGCCTCGGCTTCGCGTCGATCTCGGGATGACGCCTCATCATCAAGAAAAGCCGTCATCATCGTCATATCATGCCCTCGCACACTGACTTTCTTTTTTAGCAAGTAAGTTGCGTCACGTGTCTTAGGCAAAGGGATTCCCACCTTCCGGACAATTTCATAGAATCGCACCATATCTGCATTCGCATTGAGTTCCTGATTCGATCTGTGCGTTCCTCCTGTTCCAACATTGATACTAATCCCTGAGGCGGGCATCACATAAGTCGCTTTATACATTAAACTCTCTGTCCACTGGACCGATAAAGTTACCGCCCATACCAACAAGGCAACCAAAAGAGAAAATAAGGTGGAATTTGTCAGCACCGAAACAAGAACTGCAACAGAATAAATTAGGCTAAAAACAAAAGTAAGTATTAACACAGCCCAGAAAATCTGGAAATTCCATGCGTCCAGCCTAACCCCATGCGCAATGAATACGATTCCACAGAAAACTAAGACCTGAATAGACACGAAGAGCAGACTCCCCAAATACTTGACCAGAAAAAGAGTCAGCCTGCTCATCGGCTTTGAAATAGCAACATCAATGGAGCCCGTCTTGAGAAAATCGGGAAATACTGGGCACACAGAGATCAATGCTAGGACAAGCGCGAACAAGCCTAACCACCACGGCACGAGATAATCCGTGAAGATCATCATATAGAAGAATTCGGCAAAGATACTGCCTTCGACAATGATATCATTCTTAATCTCATATGCTCCGAATAGCATTGATATCCCCTCTGGAGTAAAGCCCACGGAGGCATACATCAGTGCAATCAATACGGTCAGCAACAATGCGATCCAGAACAACTTCTTAGCCGCCAAGAGACGGTAAGAGTCCCACAATATAGTCCATACCTGCCTCACTTGAGCATCTCCTTTCTGGGCAAGCTGGGCGGAGTCGCCATCTTCTGATTGCCACCTAATCCTCCCGTTCCAATAGATTGCATGAAGAGCTCTTCAAGTGATTGACGTAACTCACGTAACTCTACAATGATAACGCCTTCAGATCTTAGGGCATCTAATATGGGTTGAATGGGTTTTGGATCACTGCCGCAGACACTCAATAAATTTTGTCCCGCTTGATGTCTGATATCAACACCTTGTGCCCTCAATCGGCTCAACAAGACCTCTGATACAGTGCCGCGGGTAATCAGTTCATATCGGCAACTCTTTTCGGTAAGCTGAGCGATTGTTCCTTGCTCAACGATTTGCCCCTTATCCATGATCGCAACACCGTCACAAATCATTTCCAGTTCCCCCAATAAGTGGCTATTAATAAAAACGGTTCTGCCCTCATCTCGCATGCGACGCAAAAGATGGCGCATTTCCATGCGGCCCTGTGGGTCAACTCCATCAGTTGGCTCATCTAGGAACACAATTTCCGGATCATTCACCAGAGCTTGAGCTAGCCCGATACGTTGTTTCATCCCCTTAGAGTATGTTCCCATTCTGCGTTTACCCCAATCCTGCATGCCTACTATTTCTAGTAACTGCTCAGCTTTGATAGCTGCATCCGCGCGCGATATACCTATCAGCCCGGCTACATAGCGGATCACCTCCGCTCCTTTGAGATACTCAGGAAAACGAGCGTGCTCAGGCAAATAGCCAACACGAGCCAAGGTTGGTTTATGCCCGATTGGAGCCCCCAACATCGTACCAGAACAATGATTGGGCCTTACAATACTCATGAGTATTTTCACCAGCGTACTCTTTCCAGCTCCATTGGGCCCAAGTAATCCAAAAATCCCACCTTTGGGAACTTGTAGTGACACTCCACGTAGCGCCTCCACGCCTCCTCGGTATCTTTTCCGAGTATCTGCGATATCAATTACCACATCTGACATAAGAAACATCCAACACCAGTGCTATAAAATGGCAAGTTCCTAGGCCAATCAATTTCAACTCAGCAAGTTTACTCAGCGATACTTTTGACCTCGCCATTTGCCAGCCTAGATCGCAGCAGCTCACCTTTTTCTACCTCCTTGGCATCCCTTATAATATTACCTTTCTCACCCATCGTGATTGAGAATCCTCGCGCAAAAGTCGACTCTGGACCCAATGTCCTTATCAGAGAACCCAGATTTAGCAGACGCTCCTCCTGTTGGCGGATTTCATTTCGAACCACTCTAGCCAGTAGCGCCTTGTTGTGAGTTAGGGTTTCCATTTTACGCCCCATTGCTTTTTCAGGATGGTTGGCAGCATGCAATGCCGACAACTCCTTGAGCCTTGATGCAATGCCGCCAAGGCTGACTTGCGATGCATTATCAAGATCTTCGCGTGCTCGGTCTAATGTTTGAATAGGATCACGCAGAGCTTGCTCTGAATCGCGTGGCATCAGAGCTCTCCGCGCTGACTGTAAAATAGCAGAATCGTGCTTCAAGCGCCCCTGCATCACCCGCTTTAACGCATCCCCTTGACTGTTGACCTGTAGCTGAAGCTCCCCAGCATCAGGCACCACAAGCTCAACCGCAGCACTCGGCGTGGGTGCTCGGACATCAGCGGCAAAATCGGAAATCGTAAAGTCTATCTCGTGACCGACCGCCGAAACCACAGGAATCGGGCATGCGTGGATCGCCCTCGCAACAACTTCCTCGTTAAAATTCCACAAGTCTTCTAGAGAGCCTCCTCCACGTCCCGTGATGATAACATCAACTTTT
>JBNABE010000066.1:0-9977 GCA_049631945.1 Akkermansiaceae bacterium | reverse complement strand
GCTTGGCAGGAGATGCCCTGGCCGGTGGCTTCTCGATGCCACTCGCAAGCTGAGGTGTAGTCATCGAGGTGCTCTAGCACGCCTCTGCATGGGGCTGAGAATACACAGCAGGCTCTGGAGCCGAGTGCTTGCCTGGCTGCGATGTCACAAGCTCTGGGGTAGTGGTCGGTATGTGGCAAACCAATAGGTAAACCAATGGGCATATCTATGGCGACGATATCATCAGCGTGGAGCTGAGTGGCGAGCTGATCGAGGGTAGGGTAGATGCTGGCACTGATGGGAGCACTTGTTATGTTGCCTTGTAGCTGGCTCAGGACGAGCCACCCTGCCGGGCAGCCATCAATGCCGTAGATGTGAGAGTGGGGAGGCATGATGTTGGGGGGTGATTGACGGCTTACCAATATCCAACGTCATGGAATGCGTAGCCAGTGTCTCGATCATAGTAGTAAGTTGATATACCACCATTGGTGCGGATAGGGCCTTGGTATTGCATTGCGTTTTCTAGGGGTTTCCAGCCAGAATCGATGATGGCTTGGGATACTCTTACTGAGGTGATTTTGGCATTCTTATTAGCTGGCTCTTTGTCCTCCTTTTGGCCGTAAGTGATGTAGTGTAAGGAGCCAATTTTGCGCCCCATGAGCGAGCTTTCGACGTCTTTGTCGGAATGCTTGATCCAGCGTTTGCCGCCTTTCTGGACGTATTCCTCGCGATAACGTTCCCAGACCATGACCATGTGAGCTATAAAGTCTTGTTCTGATATTTTGTAGAGAGCGTAGTGACCGGCTGCCTCTTTGAGTAATTGGATCTCGGTCGCTTTTTGGGGGAGGTGGTAGCTGATTTGGGTGTCTTTGATCTGGTCGGCACTGGCGTATCTGCGCTCGCCATACAGGACGGGGTCATTGATCCATTCTTGCACGGCCTTGTTGACGGCTTCTTCTTCATCATCATCTTCTTCTGGGCCTTTGTTCACACTATCTAAGGCGGCATTCATCATGGCGATTTGATGCATCTTTTTGCGCTTCTCGATGTCGGTTGACGTGAGTTGCTCGGGTGAGGCTTTCGCTGTCGAGATGGGCGAAGAGGTGGCCGCAGGCGGGGTGTGGTTTAGATCCGAGCTTGCTGGATTTTCTGAGGATGCATGGTCTGGTGTGCCGCGTTTGTTGTCTTTATTGCAGGCGAGTGTGAGCAAGCTGAGTGTTAGTGTGAGAACTAGTGCGGTGTTTTGCATGATAGTTGGTTGTTATCGGCAGATAAAGCTCTCCTGTTTCTGTGAATCCTTGATGATACCAGAATGAAAATTGCGTGATACGGTATCACGAGGAAAAGCCAGGCTAAGGTTGTTAGTAGCTCTCCTAAAGTTTTTGCTCAACTGCTTTGATGAGTTTTTGCTGGGTATCCTCGGGTAATCCGTAGCTGGGTATCTCGGCTAGGAAGGCTTGCCAATCTTTGTCCATGCCGGTGCCTAGGTAGGCGTTGAGGCGGGTGGCAACGGTGGAGTCAGCGAGTGATTTGGCATCGGGGTAGGTCTCGCTAAGAAAGTCACGGATGTCTGAGTATCTGGTGAGGTAATACTTCTGGTGGTAGCCCTCCGCGTAGGTGAACTCTAGGATGGGGAGGATGTGGGTTTTGACTTTGCCGGGGTCGATGCCGAGAAGCTTGGCCCGCGCATTGAGCGAGGCCTTGGCGGCCTTGTGCTGCTCGTCATTCTGGTAGAAGACGGCATTCATGTACTGGCGTGAGCTGTTGTTGCTGTCGCAGCGGTGGGCTTCCCAGAAATGGTTTAGTAGGTCGTTGTAGCTGATGACTTCTGGGTCGTAATCAATAGAGATGGCTTCGGTGTGATCACCCATGCTGTAGTAGCTGGGTTTCTGCTTGGTGCCTCCTGCATAGCCGACACGGGTGCGTAATACGCCTTTGAGACTTCCGAACTCGGAGTCAGGTCCCCAGAATCATCCGATGCCAAAGGTTGCGGTTTGATAGCTTCGTTTGGCGGTTTCTTGGTCGAGTGGTAGGCTCTTTGCGCTTACTTTGCCGTCTTCTGTGACGAGCTCTTCCTTGGCGATGCTATTGTATCCGATCATGGCTGTGATGATAATAGTGAAGATGATGGTGAATTTTCGCATGCTTGTGAGGGTGCTTTTGAATGTTTCCAACAAAGGAGAATAGCACGGTGAGGGAATTATTCCACAGAAAGTATCTCAGGTGCAGTGGAGCTTCTTGAGAACGTGTTGGCCATAGCTGATGGTGATGATTGCCATGAAGGCGTTGATGGCGCACATGGAGATCCAGAAACCTTCTAGACTGAAAGTAAAGTAATGAACGACGAGCGGGAAGATAATGCCGGGCAGGATGATCTTGCGGGTAAAGGATTCGATAAATCCATACATGGGTCGCTTGAGGGCTTGGAGGAAGCCAATGTAGACGAAGCCGGAGACGTAGGACCACTGAATGAAGGCGACGATGCGCACATACTTGGTGCCGACTTGGATGACTTCGGGGTCATTGGTGAAGAGGCATACGAGGGGGGTGGCAAAGGCGAAGAGTAGGATAGAGGCGGTGACGATGAGATAGAGTCCGTATTTGAAGCAGAGGTGAACACATTCGCGAACACGATCTGTCTGCGCCGCACCATTGTTCTGACCGACGATGGAGACGATGGCAGAGCTGAGGCCGATGGCTGGTAGTAGGGCGATCTGTTCGATTCTGGTGCCTACGCCGAAGGCGGCGACTGAGGCTTCACCGTAGAATTTAAGGAAGTAGGTGATGACGAAGAAGCCAAGGGCAATGGACATGAGGTTAAAACTTGTGGGGATACCCTGGCGCAGAATCTGCCGGTAGATTTTGAGTTTTGGGATGAGGTGCTCAGCACAGTGTCTGGTGACGTGACCTCTATGCACGACGACACTAAGTAGGTAGATAGCTCCAAGGGCTTGGATGAGGACGGTGGCCCAGGCGATGCCTTTGATGCCCATGGCGGGTAAGCCAAAGCCGCCGTAGAGGAACCATGGGTCTAGGATGAGGTTCAAAAGGAATCCGATGACGAGGGTGCGGCTGTAGGTCCTGCTGTCTCCGTGGGCGAGTAGGATGGCGTTGCTCATGCTATTGAGCAGAAAAAAGATGGCACCGATGAAGAGTGGGCTGGTGTAGTCCTTGGCAAGTTGAAGGTAGCTGCCACTTGCCCCGAGGATATGGAAGAGCGGAGTCGCCGAGTAGAGGCCGATGATGCTAACACAGATGGCCGAGAGGATGGCAAGTGAGAAGACTTGGCCCGAGAGGGTGGATTCTTCTTCTTTGTCTTTGGCGCCAATGGCATTAGCGATGAGGGCAGATGCGCCGCGCGAGAGTCCGCCGCTGATGGCGATGATGATAAAGAAGACGGGGAAGGAGAGTGCCATGGCCGCTAGGGCCTCTGTGGAGATACGCCCTGCGTAGAAGGAGTCCACGACGTTATACATCGTGTTAAAGAAAAAGCCGATACTCATCGGCAAGGCGATGCGCCGTATGTGACCTGGGAGAGATCCTGTGGTGAGTGAGGGTCCAGCCATAGATTAGAATTTGACGGTAATGCCGGATGAGAGGGTGATGTCGTCTTTGTCTCTGTCGCTGGCCGGGGTGTTGTCGAAGCTCCAGCTGGCAGCGATTCTCCACGCCAGATGCTTGGTGAGGTCTGTGTCGAGCGAGAGGTCGGCGATAAGGTTGTAGTCGTCTGTCTCGGAGGGGTTGATGTGGCCGGTGAGTGATTGCTTGAGGCTGATGCGTTTGTTGATTTCCCAGACGAGTTTCTCTCCAGCAACGATTGAGAAGTAGTCATCGGTGATGGCGCCGACTTTCTCAAAGGTGTATCCGGGCCCGACTTCGAAGCTTAGGGTGAGGTGGTCTTCTTTGATGAAGTAGTGACCGAGGGTGAGTGCGGGGGTGATACGGTAGTCAATATCGGAGATGTCATCACGAAGGTAGCCCAAGCTGGAGCCAAGGTAGGACTTGTCTGTGAGGAGTTTGTTGAACTGTGTGCGAGTGATGAGTGAGTCAGAGCTGGCTGTGTTGTCTGCTTCGGCGTAGCTGTATGTGCCTGTGAAGAAAAATTCGCCAACGTCCCTGCGCAGTGCTGCGTCGTAGTTGGCGGTGGTGTTGAGGTTGTTGGAGTTGCCATCAGCTACGGATAGGGTGAGTGCCGCGGTGTTGGTCCAACCGTCTTGGATTGCCTCAGGTCCTGAGTGCGAAGCAGAGTCAGATGGGGCTGGAATCTTGCCTGTGGGTGCATCTTTCTCAGGATAAGCGCCGAGGGCGTAGCGCAGACCAAGGGTGAGCAGGGTGTCGCCGGATTGGCGATCGGGGGCAGGGCTGCTATCATGTTGGTAGCGGATGGCTGTGCGCACGGCCCAGTGGTCGTTGATGGCGGTGTCGATGCCGGCTTCTGCGCTCAGCAGATAATCGCTAAAGTCGTCTGCTGCTGGGGTGAAGATGCCAGAGAACCAGAGTTTGGAGTGCTCCGCAAGCTGCTGCTCGTAGCGGAGCGCGAAGCGCAGGGTGAGATATTCGTCGGCGATGTCTGCTTGGTCTTGCCAGACGTATCCGGGGCCGGTCTCCAGAGAGAGCTTTTGTTCTTTGTTTTTGAGCAGGTAGTATCCGGCGACGATTCCGAGGTCGATGCGGTAGTCGATGTCGGTGATGTCATCAACAAGGTAGGAGGTGTTGGTGCCGAGGTAGGCGCGGTCGTTGAGTAGCTGGCGGTATTCGCCATAGGCTTTAAAGGAGTCGGTGTTTTTGACGTCGTTGTTCTCGGCGTAGTGCCAGTCTGCACCGAGTTTGGCTTCGGTGTTGTTGAGTTCGTAGCTACTCAGAAGGTGGAGGTTGTAGCTGAGGTTGTCTGAGTTGCCTTTGGCTAGGGAGATGCCTGCTGCAGCGGTGTTTTCCCATGGGCTGGGCGTCTCAGCGGCAAGGGTCTTGCTGATGAGTAGGGTGGTGCCAAGGACGGCAACGATGTAGGTCTTGGTGTAGAGGGATGATCTCATCATAGGTCGATGGTAAATTGAAGCCATAGCAAGCTCTGTTTGAACTGAGTAAAGATCAAGCCGGTAATGTGGCATTGGGGCTTTGTCTTTAGCTGTTTGCTACAAATGCATCCTTGATGCTAAGTGGATCAGTCGTCACGCTAAGCACAGATGAGGAATATTTCATTCATTACGCTGTTGGTGTTGATCGCGGTGCTGACGGTGGTGCTGCAATTGACGCAGGCGGGCGTGTTGGCAATTTGGCCAAGTATTGTGGCACTGGTGTTGGTTTTCTCGACGCGTAATGTGTTGCTGGGGCTTCTGGGTGGCGCTGTGGTTGGATCTGTGATTTTGATGGATGGAGCTCTCTATAAGGTGCCAATGGATTTGGCGCACCACCATTTGTTGCCCAATTTTGAGAGTTCATGGAAATCGGGGGCGATTGTTTTCACTCTGATTTTGGGAGGCTTTGTCTCTTTGTTGGAGAAGGGTGGCACTTTGCAGGTATTTCTGGCGAGGTTGTTGGCGGGGCGTTCGCCAAGGAGGGTGGAGGCTGGTGCAGGGGTCTTTGGTTTGGTGTGTTTCTTTGATGGCTTGGCTAACAGTTTGATCGTGGGAAAGATTTTTCAACCTCTTGCTCGAGCCGCTTCGGTGCCCAAGGTGAGGCTTGCTTATATTGTGGATACGACAAGCTCGGCAGTGGCTTGCTTGGCATTTATTTCAACTTGGATTGCGTTTCAGCTGTCGATGATTCGTGAGGGATTTATCCTGGCTGGTAAGGAGGATCTGGCGGAGCCGTATTATTTGTTTTTCCAGAGTTTGCCGCATAATTTCTATGCTTGGTTCGCGCTGATTTTGTTGGCTGTGGTTGTTTGGAAGCAGTGGGATATTGGCCCAATGAAGAGGTTTAGGGAGGAGGTTAGCCCGAGCAAGGCGGTCAAGTTTGATGATTTGGCCGATGGTAGAGGGATCTGGCGGGCTTGGGTTCCTTTGCTTGCTCTTCTGCTTGGGGTTTTTGGCGGTATCTATGCTGATGGTACGAAGGCGATGGAGGTGCCGATGTTGCCTTTGAGTTGGGAGAGGCTGGCGATGTCTTTTGCTGAGGCGAATATTACCGCTGTTTTGATTGCTGCGAGTGGTTTGGCTTCTTTGCTAGCGTGGATGTTTTTCCCGCGTGATGTAGAGGTCGATGGCAAGAGGGTAGTGGCAGGGGCGGTCTTTGTGGAGGGCATGGTGCAGATGTTCAAGCCGGTTTTGATCTTGGTGATGGCTTGGATGTTAAGCAGCACGTTGAATGAGTTGAAGGCGGCCGATTTTCTCGGCGAGCTTTTGAGTGGCGCGGTGGCTGCACCGATGTTTCCCACCATCGTTTTTGTTACCGGTAGTTTGATTGCCTTCACGACGGGGACATCTTGGGGGACAATGGGGATTTTGATGCCTTTGGCTATTCCGCTGGTTTTCACGATTACCGATGGTGATCAGGCTATGGCGATGAATTTGATCCCCGTCGTTATTGGGGCGACGTTCAGCGGCGCGGTTTTCGGCGATCATTGTTCGCCGATGAGTGATACGACGATTGTCTCCTCGATTGCCTGTGATACTGACCCAATGGATCACGTGCGTACGCAGATGCCCTATGCTTTGATTGCTGCGGTTGCTGCGGCTGTTGTCGGATTTCCTATCTCGGGGATATCCGAGGGTTCTCCTTCTTGGGCATTTTTTTCAGCAGCCCTATTTGTGTTTCTGCTGCTGATTTTCAGATTTGTCTCACAGCGTGTCTGGTCGAAGTCTGAAAGATAATGAGGTTGATTTCCTACTTGAGCGTTTTTATGTAGGCAAGCAGGTGGGCGATGGTTTCATCTGGCATGCTGTCGATCAGGCCGCTTGGCATGAAGGAGGTGGAGCCGACGTGTTGTTGCGAGCGGATGGTGCGCTTGGGAATGTAGGTTATCATGCCGCCTTGGTGGGCAACAGTAGTGCCGCGTTCGTCTTGTCTTGCCTTGAGGCCCTCGGTGATAAGGCCTGAGGATTCGATGGTGCGGAAGAGAACGTAGGCGCTCTCTGCAGCAGCGTCTGGATTAAGAATGGCGGTGAGAAGGTGCTCGGTGTCGCGCTCGGATGAGCCGTCGAGTGCGGGGCCAACACCTGCACCTTGGTCACCAACTACATGACAGGAGAGGCACATGCCGGCGAAGAGGCTCTGGCCGATGATGGCGTTGCCCGAGTTGGACTCAGCTACTTCTTCGAGTGCGGGGATTCTTGCCATGGCGCTGTTGACGCTGGCTGTCTTTTTGGATTCAGCTTGTTGGGAGATGGCTATCGCAGTTGGGTTGTTAGCAGCGACGTGAAAGATGCGCTGTGCAACAGGTAATGAGATGTCCGATGCTTCAATGTGCTTGGTTTCGACGAGGCGAATGAGTAGCTGGCAACCTTGAGTTGAGTTTCCGAGTGCGGCGATGATGCTTGCCTTCTGATCAGGTGTCTCTGTGAGTGCCTTGATAACTTCGGGTGCAGCATTGTTTTGCTGGGCTTGCACAAGGGCAGCGAGAGCCTGGGTGCGCAATGATTGGGAGTTGGCAGGCTCGTTAATAATGGCGAGGAATGACTCAGCGAATGCTTGAGGCTGGTGGCTGAGGGTGGTGAGGATGGCTCGGATGATCGATTCGTCAGTGGTCGTTGGTAAGAGCTTGGCGAAATCCGGGCTGAGGTGAGTAATACGGTAGCCTCGTGCGAGTTTGAGGCCGAGGATCACTTTGTCTTTTTCACCACTGTTCACGAGGCTCATGGCGGTCTCGGCCATGGGGTAGCCGAAGGCAGGGCTGTAGGCATCGGCGATATTCTCAAGAGCCAGCTTGGCAATGTGCTCGGTGTTCTCGGGATTGCGGAAGTAAGGTGCGATGGTTTTGCGGTTCTCGGCAGAGTCGGAAGCGCCGGAGACGATGATGAGGGTGTCACGATCGAGGGGCTTCTGCTGCAGTGTCCTCCATTGGCGGGCGAAGGAGTCAGTGCTTTGCTTGCCGAGGGCTTGCTGTGCCCAGATACGTTTCACAGCCGGCTGCTTGGCGGCGCGTGGTGTTTCCAGATAAGCTTTAAGCTCATTGGGATAGCACTCTAGGGCGCGGCGGGCAAGATAGCGCTCGAAGTTCTGCTCATAGCCGTTGCCTGGATGGTTGCTTGCTGACGCAGGATGGCAGAATGAGACGGCGATATCGATGGTGTCATGATTGGCTTTTCCCAGAGCCTCGATGGTGCGCAGTGCTTGGGAGCGGACCATGACGTTTTTCTCTTTGGTAATGTTTTTGAGGAATCTTGCCAAATCCTCGGGGGAGATTTTAAAGGCTGCCAGTGAGCGAATGGCTTCGCGTCGGATGTCAGCGTCTTCATCATTGACCATGGCCATGATCAGGTAAGGATCAAAGTGACCGATGCTCTCCAGTGACCAGAGGGCGTGGATGCGGGTGGCTTTTTCCTCGCTAGTATCGGCTGTGATTTTGGTGAGCTGTCCTGCCAGGTCTCTGGTCTCATTAGCAGGGCGGTCTGCTATCTGATGCCATGCGGAGCGTTTTTCCCAGAGATAGGGAGACTTGAGGTGTTTGGTAAGCTCGGCGGTGGGGACTTCAAGGAGATTGGGGATATCGCGTGCTGTCTGGGATACGTGACGTATGCGCCAAATACGGCCATGGGACTTGTCCCGGTCCGGGTGCGTGGTTGGCAGCTCGTTGTGGGAGATGATTTTGTTATACCAGTCAGCAATGTAGAGGCAGCCGTCCGGGCCGAACTCGATGTTGACGGGTCGGAACCAGTCGTCCTTGGACTTGAGGAAGTCAGGCAGGTGCGTGGCGCTTACACTGCCATCCTCGTTGCGGGTGATTTTGACACAGTTGATCGCGGAAGTGATCGGGTTAGCCAGGAAGGCAACGTCTTGCCATTCTCTTGGAAAGCCTCCAGAGCTGTCGTCAGAGAAGGCTAGCCCGGAGATGCCGGAAGCTCCGACACGGAACTTGTGCAGTGGGGGAAACCATGGCTGGTAAGTGCGTAGTTTCTGGCCGCCAATGCCTTTGAAGCCTGTGCTCGGCTCAGCGGGTGTAACGGAGAGGCCCATGTCATTGGCCTCGGTGAGATACCACTGACCACTGGCTCGTAGCTGAAAGCCCCAGATGTTTTGCAAGCCGGAGGTGACGAGCTCGATCTTGTCTCCATCGAGTGAGAAGCGCGCGATTTTTGAGTAGTCGATACGGGTGCTGTCACCAGATTTGACGGCTGTGACATTGCCCTTGTTGAGTGCTCCTTGGGAGAAGTTGATCCAGCCACCCGGGGCACGGACGAGGGAGTGCGCCATGGTGTGGGTGTCGGTGAAGCCAAAGCCGGTGAGCACGGGGACACGCTTGTCTGCGGTGCCGTCCTTGTCGATGTCATCGAGAAAGATAAGCTCTGAGCCGTGAGCAACGTAGGTACCGTTTTTGTAGGGTAGAATAGACTGCGGTAGTGCCAAGCCAGTGGCAAATTTTTTGACTTTTACGGGTTTGTCGTTTTCAAGGTCGGAGAGGATCAGGATGTCGTCTGTTCCCTGGGTGACTCCTTGGTATAGGTCTTTGATGCGTTTGAATTCTGGGTTTTTGTCCTGCTCGGCAGGATTGTCCATCAGCCGCATTAATTCACCCCATTTGATGTCTTTGACAGGGTCGAGTGGATACATGCGTGCAGTCTGGGTCCAGAGGCGGCCAGCATCATCAAAGGTGAGATCAATCGGGTTGACGATACCATCTTTCTCACTGGCGACTAGCTCGACGACGAAACCTTCCGGAACGGTGAAGCCTGCCAGCTCTTGCTCGGGTGTGTTGACTCCGGTGCGTGCTGATTGGGTCTTCTTGGCGATAGCCATGGAGCTGCCAAGGAGTGATAGTGTGAGGATGGTTGCGAGTTTTCTCATGTCCTGTTAGAGAGTGTCGATGGTGATATTTTTGAATTCCACCTTGGCTTTGCCAC
>JBNABE010000065.1:0-10033 GCA_049631945.1 Akkermansiaceae bacterium | reverse complement strand
CGCAGGCTGCTCTTGGTTTGCTCCAACGTTGTGTGAATGATGCGTCTTTTTATGACTTATTGAAAAAGCGGGTTTCTGAGCGAGCTTCATTCTTTGATTTTGCCACTGAATCACGGGCTTGGATTGATTTGATTCGATCACGCTTAGCACTATAGCGCCTACGGGCTTTACTTGTGGGTCAACTTTCCGTATCGACCCTCTCAGTGGACTTCATTCACTATTTACAATTTTAAATTCACTATTCCCCAGATGACAGCTTCCGAGATTCGTCAAAGCTTCCTTGATTTTTTCAAGGAGAAGCAACACAGCATTGTGCCCTCAGCCTCGTTGATGCCCCAAAGTCCAGGGCTGCTATTTACCAATGCGGGGATGAATCAGTTTGTGCCTTATTTCTTAGGCACTGACAAAGCTCCGTATGATCCAGCACGTGCTGCAGATACACAGAAATGTATTCGTGCAGGAGGCAAGCACAACGACCTTGAGGATGTGGGTTACGACACCTACCACCACACCATGTTTGAGATGCTGGGTAATTGGTCGTTTGGTGATTACTTTAAAAAAGAGGCGATTGAGTGGGCATGGGAACTCGTCGTTGAGCGCTGGGGGTTTCCAGCCGATCGACTCTACGCAACAGTATACATGCCAAGCGAAGGAGATCCAGGGCACTTTGATCAGGAGGCTTATGATTTCTGGGCTGCTTTATTCGAGTCCAAAGGGCTTGATCCAAAGCGTCAGATCGTCAACGGCAACGTCAAAGATAACTTCTGGATGATGGGCGAGACTGGCCCTTGTGGCCCTTGCTCTGAGCTCCATGTAGACCTGACCCCGAAAGGTGATACCGATGGCAAACTCGTCAATATGGACTCGGATCTCTGCATTGAGATATGGAATCTGGTATTTATTCAATATAATGCTGAGGCAGACGGCTCCTTCCGTGACCTTCCTGCCAAGCATGTCGATACAGGTATGGGTTTTGAGCGTGCGGTTTCGATTTATCAAGGGACCGACGGCTTTAAAGATTTTTCTAAGAAACCGACCAACTACGCCACAGATGCATTTCAACCCATTTTCCGTAAGCTGGAGGAACTCAGCGGCAGAACGTATCGTGATATTTACCCTGAATCAGTGGATGAGGATAAGTCTTCCTTAACCCCAGAGCTTAAGGAGGCGATTGCCTTCCGAGTAATTGCCGATCACATACGCACTTTGTCTTTCTCTCTAGCAGACGGCATTCTATTGGGGAACACAGGTCGCAACTACGTGCTGCGTCGTATCTTACGTCGTGCCGTGCGTTATGGTCGCACACTTGGATTTTCTGGGGACAATCCCTTTTTACCAGAGCTGGTTGATACCCTTGTAGATCAATTGCAGGGAGTCTTCCCAGAGCTCAAAAAACGTCAGCAGGCCATCAAAGAGAATCTGCAACGAGAAGAGGCAAGCTTCAATGAAACACTGGACCGCGGTTTGGCTAAGTTTGAGGAAAAGGTGTCAGAAGGCGCCAAGGCACTCGATGGTGCCTTTGCATTTCAACTGTATGACACCTTTGGTTTTCCGATTGATCTTACTGAGTTGTTATGCGCTGAGCGTGGCTTGTCTGTCGATATGGAAAAGTTTGAGCAGCTTATGGAGGAGCAGCGCGAAAAGGGGCGAGCTGCTCAGACCAAAGAGCTAATCCGAGCAGCAGACATTGCCACCGAGGCTAGCACGGAGTTCACTGGATTTGAGGAAGATGTGACTGAGGCCAAGGTGTTAGAAATTCATCGGCAGCCAGATTGCCTTCTTGTGATCACAGACAAGACACCGCTCTATGTTGAAATGGGTGGTCAGCTCGGTGATCAAGGTACACTGACGCATGAGGGTAATGTGTATGCAATCTCTGCGGTGCAGCAGTTGGCAAATGCTCGTGCTCATGTTCTTGAGCTTGGGGCTCAGATCGATGTGGGCGACGCAGTCACACTGAGTTTGGAAACAGGCCGTCGCCGTCCTATTGAGGCCCATCATACGGCTACTCACCTACTGCACCTTGCATTGCACGAGGTCGTATCCGAGGATGCCTCTCAACAAGGTTCTCTGGTGAGTCGCACAAGATTACGTTTCGACTTCAATTCTGGCGCCGTTCCCGCTGAGAAGCTAGAGCAGCTAGAGGAGCGAGTGAATGGCTGGATTAGCTCAGCAGATACGGTTTCTTGGACGGAGGTGCCGCACGCTGATATTCAGGGGCGTAAGGACATTCAGCAGTTCTTCGGTGATAAGTATGGTGATGTTGTACGCGTCGTGCAAGTGGGTGGAAATGCCGGAGAATTAGATGGATATTCGATGGAGCTATGTGGAGGTGCTCACGTGCGCAATACCAAGGATATTGGTATTTTTAAAATCAAGTCGGAGGGGGCAATAGCCTCAGGTATTCGTAGGATCGAGGCGGTGTGTGGCAGTGCCGCTTGGGGTTGGATGAGTGAGGAGGTCGAAAAAGGTGCCGCACAGGAAAAAGACTTTCGTGCGAAGCTTAACAAGGCCAATGAGGCGTTGCAGGTCATCGGCGAGGATCCAGTGCAGCACCCTGAGTTTCCCCATATCATGGGAGCACTTCTTGTGGAAGGGGGAGACTTCGAGCAAATTAATGCCACCTTCAAGCATTATCATCAGCATATCGAATCGCTACGTGAAGCTGGAGTGAAGGCGGAGAAGCAGCTGAAAAAAGCTCAAGCTGGTGCTGCGGCGAAAATGGCGGATGAGTCTCTTGCGACACTTCTGGAAAGTGGAGAAAACTTTGCCGAGTCGTTTGAAGGGCCGGCTAACTTGTTGCAGGAATTACTTAACGGCTTAAAGAAAAAGCAATTTACAGGTGCGGCTTTTCTCATAGTGAGTGACGGTCAGCGTCTACACCTTGGTGCGTACTGTGGTGATAATGCACAAACAGCAGGCCTGATGGCAGGAAAACTGATCCAAGAGCTTGGACCTGTTGCGGGCGGAAAGGGTGGGGGAAAAGCCGATATGGCACGTGGCGCTGCACCTGAACTCGATAAGGCAACTGATCTGCTGCAAGTGGCTCGTCAGAAGTTAGCCTAATTAAGCTCAAGAATCCTGTTAGCTGAATAAGCTAGTCATTGGTTTGCCATCGCTTCCACCCATGCGGAAGGGGCGTTTGGAGGGTGAGTTGACAACTTTGTCATGCGGCAAACCCATGGCGAAAGCTATTGTTGCATTGAAGTCTTGAGCGCTTGTCTTATCAGAGATTACTTGGGCTCCATTTTCATCAGTATTGCCATAGGCTTGGCCACCTACGATGCCTCCGCCAGCCATCAGGCAGGAGAAGGCCTTCGGGTAGTGATTGCGCCCTGCGTTGCCTTTCACAGTGGGAGTGCGTCCAAATTCGGTGCCAACTACTACGAGAGTGCTATCCAAAAGTCCTTTAAGCTCGAGGTCCTTGAGTAGGGCTGATAGGGCCTGATCTAGTATGGGTATTTTTTCTTCCATCTGGGTGAAGTTGTCAGTGTGCCAGTCAAAGCCACCATACTCTATCTCGATGAAACGCACTCCTCGCTCGACTAGCCGGCGGGCCAGAAGCACCCCTTTTGCAAAAGAATGACTGCCGTAGAGTAGGTGTGCGTCTTTGCTCTCCCGACTGAGGTCAAAGGCTTCAAGGTCCTTGCTTTTCATGAGTCGCACGGCAGCATCAAATGCTTGGTTATAGTCGCGAACGTTTTTCTGGGTTGGTCCATAACGGGCATCGAAATCAGCATCGAGTTGCTTGCGTAATGATAGCTGCTGATTGAATTGCTGCTCACTAATTTTATTTCGCTCACAGTTCTGCAATCCTGCAGTGGCGCGGCCGATAGGCAGTGGCGCATGGGAGGCTTCCATAAAACCAGCTCCCGGGTGGCTGCTACTGCAATTGAGCGTCACAAAGGGTGGTAATTCGCTATGGTGTTGGCCTGAAAGTTTGCTGGTCCATGATCCCGCAGATGGATGCGCAATACTTGAGCGCTTGGTGTAGCCTGTTCGCATGTAGTAGCGCCCCTGAGCATGAGCTCCCTGTGTGGTACTCATGGAACGCACCAAGGCGACTTTGTCCATTTGTTTGGCAAGGCCAGGCAGGCAATGTCCGAGCTGTATGCCGTCGACATTCGTGCTGATAGCTCGGCAGTCACCTCGGATACTTGAATCAGCCTCGGGCTTGGGGTCTAGTGTGTCAAGGTGGGTCATGCCTCCAGACATGAAGAGGTAGATGACACTTTTTGCCTGACCACCACCTTCGGCTCGGACTGCAGGATCAGCAGCAATTGCTCTTTGCTGAAAAAAGTTGGCAGCTGCGCCTCCGATGGTGAGTCCGAAGCATGATTTTGCGGTAGTAGCAAGGAATCCTCGGCGTGATAATTCATCGAGTTTGAGGTGAGTCTTAGACATGGATGGTTGCTAGGTTTTGGTTGGCGCTAATGTTATTGAATAAAAAGAAAGCGTTTGGAGCTGACCATGGCGCGTGCAAGTGTAGTCAGTGAGGTCGGGTTAGCTACGAGGGGCTCGAGAGCGTTGCGTTCAGCATCAGTTGGAAGGCTACTGTAGATGGATAGAAATAGAACGTCTAAGCGTTCACCGGGAGATTTTGCCTGCCTCAATAATGTGGCTAGTTGTCCCTTTCCGTCTGTCAGTTTGGCTATTTCATTGCTGTTTAGTAGCGTCAGAGCTTGCGGTGTCGAAGCAAGGTTGTTTGAAGCATCGGGGGTCATGCGGTCAGAAGCTCCAAATTGCCGCAGAAAACTACCAGGTTTGGATGGAGATCCTTGTTCTGAGGCTCGTATAGATGTTCTGCTGTTAGTGCGCATTTGTTTTTGCATGATGTTAGTTGCCATCATGCTTTTACCTTTGGTTTGCAGTTTCTTGAAAGCTAACATTTTTTGCTTCGCTTTTTTGGTGAGTTCATTGGCCCGTTCGGTATCGCCCTCGGCTTCTGCTTGTCGCGCTTGTGTGCGGAGTTGGGCAGCTTCGCTTTTTGCTCGATCGGAAATTTCTTTTATGCTCTGTGTTTCTTCGCTGAGTTGAATGAGCTCGGGTATGGACATGTTGAAAAGTTCATCCACGCTTTGAACATAGCTCCTCCATCGATAAGCAAAGGCTTCATTCTTATTGTTGTCGCGGTTGCCAGACTCTAGTGTAAGAAAAGAGTCGTAAACTTCTTCTGCTGACATCCTACGAAGAATAGGTCCACGAAAGTCATAATGCCCTCCCATTTTTGCTTCTTCTACTGAGACTTTGCTCTCAAAGAGTCTGGTGTGATAAAGGATGCGCATGAACTGCCCGGTGTCATAATCAATGGCTCGCATGACTGTGCATAGGTAATCGAGTAGTTCTGGGTGAGAGATCCGTGTCGTATCTGACCAGTTATCAAGCGGGTCAACGATGCCGCGGCCAAAGACTTCCGCCCAAAGACGATTGACGATGACTTTGGTGAATAGGGGGTTCTGCTCCGATGTTACCCAGTCAGCGAAGGCTTGTCTGCGTTGCTCAAGAGGTATGTTGTCAGGAATGGATTCTCCAAAGGGGGTTTTGGGAACAAGTATGTCACCGGGCTTTCCATCATTGTATTGGTAATCTTTTGGTAGTCGGAGTACTTGGTCGGGACTTTCACTGACAGCCACTTTGCGAAAGTCTCGGAAAAGATATGAATACGTCTTGTAGTATTTTTTCCCTTCTTTTTTTACTTGGTTGAATTTTTTCTTACCCAGCCTCTCTGGCTTTTGCTCGAGTGTTCCATCTTTTTCTAGAGAGTATTTTACGAGGTTGCGGAGGAGATGATTGGCGGTGGCGCTATTGTAAACTGTATTTCCAGTGAAAGCAGCAAGCTCGTAGTATTGTTTTTGTGTCCAGTCGTCGAATGGGTGATCGTGACATTGGGCGCAGCCTATTTGAGTGCCAAGGAACACTTGTGCCGTGTTACTGACGTTATCGAGAAGCATATCGCGATCTCGAAGATAGTAACCGACAGCGGGGTTGTCTGTGGCGAGGCCTTGTGATGAGAGCATGGTGTTGACAAAATCGTCGTATGGCATGTTCTGATCTACTGCATCTTGAATCCAGATGTGCCAACCGAGACCATGCTTATCAAGGTTGGTTTTTAAGCGTAATAAGTCTGCCCAGAAGTTAAACATACGACTCCGATAACCATCGGATTGAATTAGCGTATCGATGAGGGATTGGCGCTTTTCTGGGGCGGGGTTCTCAATGAATGATCGTGCCTCTTTTGCAGTGGGGATGCGCCCTATGATATTGATGTAGGCACGTCTGACAAATGTAGCATCATTAATGATAGGGTTTGCTTTGAGTTGTTGTGCTTGAAGGTGGCTGGCTAAGTATTGATCGATCTGGTTGCTCGTGTTTCTAACCTTTGTTTGGGGAATAGGCCCAACTGAGAAGCCACAAGAAACAGCCAAGGCGAAGGTGATGAAAAATATGAGGAGCTGTTTCATTTGCTAGATTTTTAGCGGTTCATAGATACAACCACACGTCAGCTGATTGGTTGTAAAAAAATGAATAATTATTCAATTGGGGCAAGCAGCCTGATCAGGGTGTCGTCGTCGAGTTTGAGTTGATTGATGGAGGATGTCAGAATGGAGTCTGCCACATTTGATTTTTTTTGCTGCATTTGTTGAATGCGTTGCTCCACGGTGCCTTTACAAATGAGCTTGTGCACAAACACGGGTTTATCTTGTCCGATGCGGTAGGCGCGGTCCGTGGCTTGATTTTCAACCGCAGGATTCCACCAAGGGTCGTAATGAATGACGGTATCGGCATTGGTCAGGGTGAGGCCGGTGCCGCCTGCTTTGAGCGAGATAAGAAAGACCTCGGCCTCGCCAGATTGAAATCGCTCGACAAGTTCCTGTCGGTTTTTGCTGGCTCCAGTCAGCTTGAGGTAGCTTGTTTTTTGTTCGATAAGATGCAGTTCGATGATGTCTAACATTGATGTAAACTGTGAGAACAGCAGCACCTTTCGGTTTTCTTTTTTAAGGGTTTCTAGAAGGTCTTTGAGGTAGTCGAATTTTCCGGATTGTTGTTGTGCCTGTGGAAGGCTCTCTGGAGATGGATCAGTATCGTTGTTAGTAATTAAGTCTGGGTGGCAGCAGATTTGGCGCAGCTTGAGTAGGGCGTCGAGAAAGACGATTTGTGCCTCTTGACCGCGGATAGCGAGTGCTTGGCGAACATGCTTGTCCATGGTAGAGCGCACGGTTTCGTAGGTGTCTTTTTCGTCTGTTCCAAGTTCGATGATGTGTGGAATCTCTGTTTTTGGTGGCAGCTCAGTTGCAACCTGATCTTTAGTGCGGCGCAGAATTAGAGTCCCGATTTTATTTGCTAGCGCATCAGCACGTTGCTGGTTGCTTTCTTTTTCGATAGGATTTCTGAAGGTTTCACGAAAGCTCTCGGCATTACCTAGTAGGCCAGGCATCAAAAAATCGAAAAGGCTCCAGAGCTCGCCTAGATGATTTTCGATTGGGGTGCCTGATAGGCATAGACGATGATTGGCTTTCAGCTGGCGTACTGCTCGTGATACTTGAGCATTGGGGTTTTTGATGTGCTGTGCTTCATCTAGAACGAGTAAGTGGAAAGCTTGGTGGCTGAATTTCTCAAGATCTCGATGGAGTAGGGCGTAGGAGGTGAGCGCAATATCTGCGTCATGAAGTTCAGAGAAACGATGATGACGATCAGCACCTTGCAAGATGGTTACCTTTAGTGATGGGGCGAACTGGGCGGCTTCACGTTGCCAGTTTTCTACAACACTGGTTGGGGCAATCACTAGGTTGGGTAGGGTATTGCCTTTTTGTTTTTCGGCCAAGATGTGCGTGAGGGTCTGCATGGTTTTCCCTAGTCCCATATCATCGGCTAAGACACCGTGTAGTCCATGGTGCACGAGAAACTGCATCCACTCATAGCCCTCACGCTGGTAGCTGCGTAGGCTTGCTTTCAGAGTTGTAGGAACAGCTATTTGCTCCTGTTTGAGAGAGGAATCACGGAGTGACTCTATTTCTTCGGGTAGCGATAGCTCGGGGTCGTCTGCTTTGAGTATCTCAGAGAGTGAGGAAGCATCTATTTTGTGTAGCTTTACAGGCTTGCCGTCGAAATTGAAATCCATCAGCTCGCCCAGATGCTTGAGTATACGGCGAAAGCGCCCAACAGGCAGGGTGATCGCACGTCCAGCATGCTCTCCGCCGGTCAGAAAAACGAGAAACTCCTGGCCATCAGGCATACCCTCGGTCAGTTCGAGGAAATTATATTCAACGAGTGTGGCTAGTATGGGCTGAAGATCCATTGCCTGACCATCCACTTCAAAACCAGCAGAGAGACTGAACCAACCTCTGCCTTCATCGATAAACTCTGCTCGCCAGCTTGAGGCTTCAAATTTGAGGGGTGGATTGATGGCTCCAGCTTCAATGGTGACCTGCCAGCCTCGTTTTTGAAGTGCTGGAATGGCCTCATGCTGAAAGCGTTGCCAGTAGAGTGATGGTTGCCATTGCTTGTGATCTGGAGACCAAAGTGTGCCATCATGATCAGGTGTGGAAAGTTTCTTTAGGGATGGTGGTGGCTGTTCAGCCCCCGGTATGAGATCAAGCGCATACAGGGTGTTGAGAGCTGTCATCTCAGCAGCTCGTTGCCGCGGTTTGCTGATATTGCCAGCTGGGTCTAGGGGATAGTGTTGCTTGCCATAGCAGGCCATTGCGGTTGCGTATACTTCTGGAAGCCATTGGTGATCACTATCTGCTAGCCGTTTTTCGATGCGAAGCTGAAAGGTGACTGAGTTAGGTTCGATTTTTTGGTGTGCTTCATCGGGGCTGATGTCGTCTCGCTTGCCCGTTTTTGTGTTGATTGGGGCCGCTTGGTGTAGGGTTTTTGTCGATGGAGCTGCATTTATTGCTCCATATGCACTATCTAGTCTTCCGGGTCGACTGAGATGTTCGAAAGTCGCAGCGGCATGATTGCAACAGACACCAACGGCACAGGAGCAAGAAGCATCTAGATGAATCTCATTATTTTCGCGCCATAGAGCAATGATCGTCTCTTCCTGATGACCTGATCGCTCCATCACCGAGGCTGTAATCTCAATATCTCCGGTATCTAAAGCTTCTATGAGACAGCTTAGGACTTGCTTGGCCCGAGACATTTTGTATCCAGCGGCAAGGCACGAGCTGGAAAAAGATGATTTCCAATTGGCGGTAGCTAGAAAATTTTCGACGGAGTCTCGGCTCAGTTCATTATCAGTCGTCATATCGTTCGCGGCTACTCGGTATCGTTCAATTGTCTCCGAGCTTGCCACTTTTCAAGAGTGATTCTTTTTCAGGCGGCATCTTTGATTTTGGCGCTTTCATTATAGCTTTCTACGAACTCGATGAAACGATTTTTCTCATTATTGCTGATGCTGGCATTTTGCACGTATTTATTCGCAACCCAGCCACAGCTAGTGAGGATGATCCCGAGTAAAATAAATGTATTTTTCATACCCTTATACATTCTCAGATTAAGTCATTGTGTGCAAGTGCACAGGCTCGTGGGAGCAGAGGTTTCTGATATCGCCGCTGAAAACGTTAAAAAACGGCAATTTTCGTTATTTAACATATATTAATCATTGCTGTCTGGGCTGCTTTTTTACATACTGAAGGCGATGATTGTCATGTTAATCATGCAATGAATCGAATCTGGTTATGGCCGATCCATTGAACATATTAATTGCCTGCGGTGGCACCGGTGGGCACCTGTTTCCAGGTGTTGCTGTTGCAGAGGAGTTAGATCGGCGCGGGCACAAGGTATTGTTGCTAATTTCGGAGAAGGAAGTGGATGCTCAAGGTTCTGAAAAATACGGGAGGTTGGACTTTCTTAAAGTTCCAGCGATTGCCAAGCCCTCGACCTTTTCGCCAAGGATGATTCCCTTTCTTTTCAGGCTCTGGCGAACAATCCGCCAATGTCGTGCCATTCTCAACCGAAACCAATGTCACGCTGTGCTTGGCATGGGAGGATTTACCTCTCTGCCTCCTGTACTCGCAGGTAAAAAGCT
>JBNABE010000064.1:0-10206 GCA_049631945.1 Akkermansiaceae bacterium | reverse complement strand
CGTATCAGCTGGGATGGAATTGGCATGCACAAAGGTCGAGTCCCCCGAAAGCCTGCGTCTCATGGGTGTATACGCACCTACTATAAGGTCGTCTATACTGTCTTTTCGAAAGTAAAAGTCGGCACGCCAGTAATCATTGTCCCCTAGAGCCCGCTCAGTCATCTTGTAACTGCCGCGTCAGGCTTTAAGTTACATTAACTCGATGCCAAAGCGCTTCATGATCCATGCGGTGAGCACAAACAGCAATGCCGTCAGCGCGCACCCTGCAAGTAGCGACCAGCCATAATGAACTCCCTTACGCAGCATCCAGGGCATGAGCAAAAACATGGGCATGGTGGGTATCACATACCAAAAAGTGTAGTATGCATGATTGGCAATTTTTTCTGTTTGTTGAGCCCCCTTCAGCTCGAAAAACATCCAGCTCATTGCTAAAACAGTGACCATCGGTAGAGCCGCTATCAGAGCACCCAGCTTGTCGCTTCGACGGGCAACTTCAGAAATCAAAACAACGAGGCCAGCAGTGATCAAGTACTTTAAAATAATCGGCATAAACTTCTCCTTGGAGTGATCGTATTACAGCGTATCATATCCGTATGATGCAAGCATATCTCATTGCCATATTGTTCGCGACTATCATTTTCCACCTACCTCTCGTTTCATGCGCCCCCACGCCTCAAATCTCTGACTTACGAACCGAGTATAGATTGGATCCGAATCAATCTCGGGTAGCGGAGACCAACTTATCTGCTAAGTCTAGGGAAAAGATTGGCAACAAAATCTGGCAAAATGAATCCGGGCGGTCATTCACAGGGTTAACCCATTGGAACATTGGGGAAGAGTTTCCATCTATGGGAATAGGTCATTTTATATGGTATCCACGAGGTTTTCAGGGCCGATGGACCGAATCTTTCCCTCTATTCATAGCATACGCAAACCAGCGCAAGTCCGGCAGTGTCCCTGCTTGGGTTCTGGCTCATCGATATTGCCCGTGGCCGGACAAGGCATCTTTCTCACGAGATTTCAATGGCCCCAGGCTTAGCGAGCTTCGTCGCTGGCTGGCCGATAATGTATCTCTACAAACCGACTTCATCATTAAGACCAGCAGAGAGGCTCTTCCCAATATCATGCGCTCCGCTCCTAATGACAGTAAGAATCGCATCATGATGAATTACCAGAAAGTATCAACCACAGCAAACGGCACCTATGCCCTCATTGATTACGTTAATTTTAAAGGAGATGGCACCAACCCAGGTGAAAGGTATAACAATCAAGGATGGGGGTTAATGTGGGTGCTTCTCGAAATGCGCGATGTATCACCTGGGAAATCTGCGGCAACAGAATTTGCGGCAGCTGCCAAACGTTGCCTCGATCGCCGCATCAAAAACTCTCCAAAATCACGTGGAGAAAAAAGATGGCGCGAAGGGTGGCATAACAGGTGTGATACCTATGCCAAGCCGCTCTAGCACTCAAGCCCTCAAAGGGGCGAGCTGGATATGATTGCCTCGGCATTAGAGCTATGGGAGGACAAGTATCGTTTCACGAAGAAGCTCTACGGCTCCCTTTGTCCTCATTCGTCCTATGCCATTCATGATTGGGTTTGCCATATCGATCTCGCCATCCAACTTCATTCTCAGTGGAATATGATAATCAAGCGATTGCAATAGCTCTATCTTGCCAGTCATGCGCATCTCTTTACCCGCAAGCTCGCTACCAATAAGATCAAAGTCAGCAACAATTTTGGCACAGACATAACCGTCATGAATCACCAACGATCGAAACGACACATCAAAGCTCCCATCCATCTCTTTGAGCCCGCCAGCATAGGTATTGAGCTTTGTCGGCTTAATTCGCCATGACCCCCCCACACTCCGCGGTATTGTGCCTAGTATTACCCTATTGTTATAACCATCTACTATCCTTGCCAAATCTTCAATACGTTCGCGCTGCTCGGTCGAGACAGCCGATTCTTCTAGTGAGCCACTCCAGGTGTTACCTGACTTTGTGAATATAATGGTTCTAGCATTTAGAGGACCCTGCACCTTTGGTTGCGGCGCTGGCTGCCCGCCAATTGTCGCTCGCCCTGCAACAAGATCCTTCTTAAATTGTGTCTTGATCTTATTGCTGCTGATGTAATCTGAAACATAAGCGCGTTCAATGACTCGCGTTGTAATACCGCTCATCTTTTCATTGCGCAGCTCGATATTAACCGATGCATCAACGATAGCTCTCTTTTCGTTGGTAGAAGTAATCGACCCAGCTGGAATGCGCACACCCTCGCTGGACAATACATGAGCCTTATCGAAAAGCTCCTCGGGCACATTCCCTTCCACAGATTCAGGATCGATAGTAGCATCATCTCCACATGAGCAAATAAGAAATAAAACACCCAACACCCATGGAATTATGTTTAGTTTAAAATACATCCGTATGTTTGAAGGCCGAGATTCTTGGGGCTAACGCGCTATTTGTAATAATTATGACGACGCTCGCCTCCGCGGCCTGCGACTCATTATTCTGCGCATCAGCCACACTGGCAAGGAGCTCATTAGAGCGGCCATCAACCTTATTTTGCTGCCTGGGTAATGCCTTGCTTTGTTATTTTGCAGAGCAAAAATAGCCTCTCGGACTACCTGCTTTGGATCTACATAGACTGACTCCCCCCCTGGTGTCACATTCGTTGGCTCACCTCGCTGAGCAACTTGGCCAAAGCCCGTGTGTACTGGGCCAGGACACAGAGCAAGCACCCTGATGCCGTGCTCCATCATCTCTATTCGAAGAGCCTCCGAAAAGCTGGTGACATAGGCCTTGGTAGCGGCATAAACTGCAAAATCTGGAATAGGCAAAATGCTGGCCAAGGAACTAACATTGATAACAGCGCCCTGCCGACGACTAATCATGCCTGGCAGCATAGCATGAGTCATGTGCGTCAGGGTTTCCATATTGAGGCGCATCATCGCCTCTACTTTTTGCCAGTCTGAAGATACGAAATCGCCATAATCACCTATGCCTGCGTTGTTGATGAGCAGGTCCGGATCTAGGCCCAACAAGTGCACGGCTTCCAAGAATGCTTGCCGCTGGTCATCATCAACCAGATCCGACTGGAGACAATGTATACATACATCCGGAGTTTCCTTTTTGATTTCAGCAGCGATTTCATCCAGTAACTCTGCACGTCGAGCAACGAGAATGAGCGAGTCGCTTACAGGAGCTAGCTGGCGGGCAAACTCAGCTCCGAGACCTGAGGAAGCCCCTGTGATTAACACACACTGATAGGAGGAAGATGACATGGTCAGTTAATCAATCTATGAAACAGGCGGTTGCTGCTCATTTTTGGGGTCTACCTTAACCACACGCAGAGGCAACCGCTGAATGAGCTCCTCATCAATACTTACATCAATGAAATAAACTCCTGGTTCAGAGAACTTTAAACCCTGCAGATTGAGGATGAGATTTCGGTGCAAAAATGGCACCTCCTCCGGTAATTCCACAGGTATATCCGCTTTAATTGGCATCTTGCTGTCGATCGACTTGCCGTCACCATCGATAATATTGACTGTAAATTTATGAGAGCCGTTATCCTCGGGCGTGATACACAGACGAAGAGCAAGACAACAGTGAGGCTGGACGATAGGCAATGCTGGTGCTGCCAAGACGTCGATTGTTCCGGAAACAACCATTTTGCCGTTATAGTCGGCAGCAAAGTCACATAGAGTAGCGATTTGAATATCCATATTTAATGATGATAGTGTTTATTGATGTAGAAATTGAATTGGATAATGAATCCTCAGAGGGTGGTTTCGTCCGATTCGAGATGATCAAGGCGGGCACGTAGATTTTTGACCTCTTGAGCTAATTTTGGCAACCGCGCTATGAGTGCTAACTTCTTTTGCTCTTCTCTGATAGGCCTTGCTGGCATGCCTTTGTATACCATATCACCCTTGAGATCTTTCAGAGCTGCTGCCTTGGCAGTTAGGACTGCTCGGTCGTGAATTTTAATGTGCCCCCCGACTCCGGCCTGTGCCGCTAGTGTGACGTAGTTACCCAGCGAGCTGCTACCCGCAATGCCTGACTGAGCTACAACCAAGCAATGCTTGCCAATACGCACGTTGTGAGCGATTTGAACGAGATTGTCTACTTTACTGCCTTCACCAATGACTGTTTTGCCGAATCTTGCTCGGTCAATGGTGGTATTTGCACCGATCTCGACA
Organism: Akkermansiaceae bacterium; assembly: GCA_049631945.1. Lineage (GTDB taxonomy): Bacteria > Verrucomicrobiota > Verrucomicrobiia > Verrucomicrobiales > Akkermansiaceae > Oceaniferula. The sequence goes on along the minus strand of JBNABE010000064.1, from coordinate 5,998 downwards.
TCATTTTCTATCACGACAATACCCACTTGATCCACCTTCACATGCCTGCCGTCGATTAGCTCATAGCCGTAGCCATCGGAGCCAATAACGCAACCTGGTTGAAGGATAACTCGATCACCAATGATGCACTGTTCGCGTATGGTGACATTGGCATGTATCAGACAATTTTCTCCAACTCGTGCACCCTTGCCGACCACCGCGCCAGCACCTACCTCAGTCCCATCGCCTATGACTGCGCCTGATTCAACTACCGCACCAGCTTTGATACACACCTTATCTTCATCAAGGGTTGCATCATTGGCCACTATTGCTCCAGAGGCTACACCAGGATTGAAATCGCGGCCGCTAGATACGAAATGCTTCACAACCTGAGCAAAAGCCAGCGATGGATTTTCGACTTCAATCAAAGCTACAGAACCAACAGGAGATGCTCCTGATACTAACTCATGCGGTATCAACACTACTCCAGCCTTGGTATCAAGATAGTCCTGATGATATTTCTCATTGCCCAGAAAGGATACATCGGTCTGATCAGCTTCATCCAAAGCTCCCATGCCTTCAAATTCAGACACTGCACCTAGACGAGCAATGCTGCCACCTGTTATATTCGCCAGCTCTTCTAATGTCAGTTTCATGTTCTAATGTTTTTGTGGCTGTGGTTGGACACTTTGATTCAGCATCATTATTATAGTGTCAGTAATATCAATAGCCCCCTCAAGATGGAGAAAGAATGGAAGGTTCGCTGTTGTTTCACCTCCTAACTCAACGACCATATCGTAGTCCTGCTTTTTTGCGTAAACTTTTACAAACTCATCAATTCGCTGGAGAATAAACTGTGAGGTTTTCTTCTCAAGCGCTCCTAACTTCGTTCTTTCTTGCGTGAGGTAATCTAGTCGATCCCGTTCAAGGGCTTTAATTTCTCGGCCAAGGTTTTTGTATGACTCGTCCATCTGAGCTTTCTTCTCGACGCTCATATCGTTTTGATTTTTTTGATACCGCTCTGACAATCCCCGTTGCTTCGAGATGAGATTCTTAATAACCTGAATTCTCTCAGCATTCGTTGCCACAAGAGCCTCTTCTCGACTTTCAACTTCATCTTCAAAGCGAATAGTGTAGTCCCAATGGCTGAAAACCTTGCCTGCATCTATTGAAGCTACCTTCATTTCATGGCCCTGCACCAAGTCGGCAGACAAGATGATTGTAATGGCTAGTAAAAGGGCTAATCTCACGACAAAATCAATACTTGGCAACAAGGACACAGGCAAGCATTATGGAGGATTCTTTGTCACAATGTGCTTTCCAGTTATCCCGTATTCACATAGCACCTGTGTCGTCACATACCACCTTTGATCACATCAAGCCCAGCAAACTATGAACCTTTCAACGTCCAAGGACAGCATCCCCCCAGACACCGAGTTGCTAGCACCTGCAGGTTGCTTCCCATCGCTACAGGCAGCCATCGATAATGGCGCGGACTCGGTCTACTTTGGCCTCGCACAGCTCAATATGCGCGCCCGAGCTCGCAGATCGTTCAACGTCCCAGATCTAAAGGATATCATGAGTCGTCTTCATGATGGAGGAGTAAAGGGGTGCCTCACCCTCAACACCCTACTTTACGAGCATGATCTAAACCTCGCTCGTAAAATGCTTGAAACTGCAAAAGAACACGATGTGGATGCTGTCATCCTATCAGATATGGCTGCAATGCAGATGGCAAACGAGCTAGACTTGGAGGTTCACCTTTCGACCCAACTTTCCCTCTCAAACTACGAGTCCGTTAAATTCTATGCCCCCTACTGTGATCGAGTCGTCTTGGCCCGCGAGCTCAATCTCAAGATGATCAAGTCCATCTATGACAAAATAAAAGTCAACGGCTTAGTTGGACGAGGTGGACGTGAAATGGAAATTGAAGCCTTTGCTCATGGCGCTCTCTGTATTGCGGTGTCAGGACGCTGCGGCATGAGTCTATTCACCTCGAATGCATCAGCTAACCGTGGTGCCTGCGAACAAAATTGCCGCAAAGAATATACTATCACAGACAGTGAATCCGGCAAGCAACTCAAAATAGACAATCAATTTGTCATGAGTCCGAATGACATCGCCACATTAGACTTCATGGATGAATTTCTAGGCGCAGGCATCAAAGTTCTTAAAATTGAAGGTCGTGGTAGAAGCCCTGAATATGTTGCCACAGTCACCAGAGCGTATCGTAAGGCGATTGATGCTGTGCATGCAGGAGAGTTTAATAAAGAGTTCGTAAAGTCGCTCTATCCTCAGCTTGAAACAGTCTACAACCGGGGGCTTTCCAGTGGATACTACCTCGGCCGTGAACAGGGTTGGTCTGCTGACTACGGCAACAAATCGAAACGCCGCAAAGTATTAGTCGGCAGCGTGGCTCATGCTTATCGAAAAGCAAACGTAATTGAGATCAGATCATCTGCAACAACTCTACAACAAGGAGATGATATTCTCGTTATCGGCAACTCTACTGGTGTGATTGAAGGTAAAGTAGACCAAATGCGCGTAATGCAAGATGACGGTAACATGACAGATGCCACGCAATGTAAGAACGGCCAAACATTGACTCTCAAAGTCGAAGGGAAGATCCGATCAAACGACAAATTATATAAGGTCGTTGATGCCTAGATAGGAGAGCTGAAATATGATCAAGATTCGCCACAAGAAGCCTGAGTGTATTGGCTGCAAGCTATGTGCAGACGAAGCTCCTCAGTATTTTCAGATGGACGAAGAAGGTCTAGCTCAACTCCTCCATTCCAAGCAGCAAGGTGTGTTTCAGGTTGCTGATGGGTTCGATGAGGATACCGAAGACCTCAAGAGAGCTGAAGAAGGTTGCCCCGTAGACATTATTCACATTCAGAGCTGAAACTCTGCCGCCGATGGGCACAAAAAAACGTGAGACAAATCAAACGATAAGCCTCACGTTGTAATTATTAATTGTTGTCGACTTAGATGAGCTCCGCAACAGCTTCACGCTCCTCGCGCAGCTCTTGAACGGTTGCATCAACCTTGCCACGCGAGAACTCATCGAGCTCCACTCCGGGCACAACGTCCCAACGACCATCTGCATCGACACGAATTGGCATTGATGCGATCAACCCTGCATCGATTCCGTATGAGCCGTCAGAGCAAACGCAAACGCTGGTCCAGTCACCCTCAGGTGTAGGTGTCGTCAAGCTACGCACTGTATCAACCACCCCATTAGCCGCAGAGGCCGCTGATGAAGCGCCGCGAGCTGCGATAATAGCTGCTCCACGTTGCTGCACAGTGGAGATAAACTCACCCTGAAGCCACTCTGTATCTGTGATGACGTCAGTTACCGGCTGGCCCTTGATTTTCGCATTGGTGTAGTCTGGATACTGCGTAGCAGAGTGATTACCCCAAATACAGAGATTGGTGACATCACTGTTGTGGCAGCCGGCTTTGGCTGCAAGCTGTGACTTGGCGCGGTTCTCATCAAGACGAGTCATCGCGAAGAAACGATCATTGGGGACGCCATCCGCGTTATTCATGGCGATTAATGCGTTGGTGTTGCATGGATTTCCAACCACTACTACTCGGACATCATCCGCTGCATTCGCTGCAATCGCTTTACCTTGGCCTGTGAAAATCCCTCCATTTACTTTCAATAAATCGCCACGCTCCATACCGGGGCCTCGTGGCACAGATCCTACGAGCAGAGCCCAGTTAGTCCCCTTGAATCCCTCATCGAGATCACTCGTTGCCACCATGTCATTGAGTAATGGGAATGCACAGTCATCAAGCTCCATGATTACGCCCTGTAGTGCCTTCATGCCAGGTTCGATTTCAATAAGGCGCAGGTTGACGGGTTGATCAGGGCCAAACATTGCTCCTGATGCAATGCGGAAAAGGAGTGCATAGCCGATCTGACCGGCGGCACCTGTTACTGAGACGGTGATTGGTGTTTTCATAAATCAAATAATTGAAGTGGGGACGCAATATTCACAGCTTAATGGGAAGGTCAAACCGATATCACACCTTTCGCTCAGAAAAATCACTTATTCAATGAACGATGGAAATCGCTACAACTCAGAACATCATGCTGTATTTGTGTGCTTAGCTCATCCACCGAACTGAATTTTTTCTCAGTCCTCATGTATTTAAGGAATTCAACCTCCATTGTCATGCCATAGATATCTTGATCGAAATCTAGTAGATGAATTTCAAGCATCCGCTTTGCCTCTGCGCCTTCAACCGTTGGCCTCACGCCTAAATTTCCCACCCCATTCAACCTGCTTCCATCCGATAAAATTGCAGAAATGCACCAAACACCATTTGATGGGAGTTGTTCGTTAAACACCTTCAAATTTGCCGTCGGAAAGCCCAACTTTCGACCGAGCTGGCGGCCCTCAATTACTTCCCCAAAAACGGTATATTTTCTTCCTAGCATCGCCTCCGCAGCCGCCATATTGCCATCACGTATTGCCTGCCTGATCCTAGTGCTACTAACCCTTTCGCCATCAATCATGACAGCCTGACTACTATTGATAGTAATGCCCTCATCATGTCCCAGATCTCGAAGCAGCTCTATATCTCCGCGTCTATTCTTACCAAACTTCCAGTCTTCTCCTATGCAAATAGTTTTAAGGTCATGACAAGTTGTTATCAACGAGCCCAGAAAATCTTCAGCTTCGCAGTTTGCAAACTTCTTATTAAAATCAACAACGACCATCAGATCCACATCCAACTTGCTAAGCAATTCACGTTTGTGATTCAACGATGCAAGAATTCTACTCGGTGCAAGATCTGGTGCTAATACCCTAATCGGGTGTGGCTCAAAAGTCAGCACTCCAGACGCGCCACCTTGTTCATGAGCTGCCCGAACAGCTGTGCTTATCACTTGCTGGTGCCCAATGTGAAGCCCATCAAAAACGCCCAAAGCCAGGTGCAGCGGCTCTTTAACACTCGAGAGGCCAGAAATATTTTCGATCAGCTTTACCATGTATTATGTGGTGAATGCTTACGCCACTGCCCCAATATGCAAAGGATAAAAAAACGCCCAACCCCTGATTGAGGGTGTGGGCGTTTGAAGGAGCCTGCGAGAGGCAGGGCCTACTCAGCAGAGAATTACTTTTTGCACTCTGTTGCGCATGACTTGTCTGCGCAACATCCTTTGGATGCGTCAGCAGAACAACATGACTTTGTGCCACATGGCTTTGAGCAATCAGATGAGCCGCCAGTAGCCGCACATGAACTAAGAGCAAATGCAGAAATAGCAACTGCAGACATAAAGGATAATTGTTGGATTACTTTTTTCATTGTTTTTATTATTATATTTTGGGGTGATTGCTTGGTGAAGATCGACAATCAACATTCTTATGAGTAGCTGCGCCATCGATTTATTCCATCAAAATCGAAAATTCTTAAATCTTCATCCCTCGCCTTGTGTTGCTTTAACATTAACGGGCTTTGGTGGCGCTGCCAACTTTGCAGCGTGCTTCTTTTTTAGTTTCCATTGAGATTGATTAATACCATCTAAAGGTAGGTTGTAGGTTATTTGGTATGTGTTGGTTTTAGCATCGTAATCCGTCTGCCAGAAATCATTGCCATGGACTGACTGATCAAGCAGTTGCTCCTTACCATCAAGTATGCGATAGAGCCCGTAGCCATAGGGTGATGGCAGGCCCTCGAAACGTATAGGCACACAGCCTACACCTCCTTGAATCGTAGTCACCACTTCTGGTTTTTCTGCTTTAATAATGACGGGGTAATTGTGCTTTAGTATACCACCTTGAACGGTGACATTGAGCTTATTGCCCTTCGCTTCTCGGTGTGTAGTTTGCCATGATGAGGGTATATTCTGCAAATGCTGCCGGTAATATTCGTTTGGACCATAATAATCATCCGCAGTACGGTGCAGGGTTATCCACTCCAGATCCATGAAAACCGTATCTCCTGGGGCAAACTCGGTAACCCCCTCAGGAGCGCTCAGAAGAAAATCCACGTTGGCTTGTTGATT
>JBNABE010000063.1:0-10337 GCA_049631945.1 Akkermansiaceae bacterium | reverse complement strand
GTTAAAATAGCGATGGAAAAATCGTGAGAAAATCATGCCGACATGGACTTTGTATACTGCTGTGGTGATGACGTGGCCGGCGCTCTATTTTTACTCTCTGTTAAATCTGGACAAAGTTCACCAGCATGTATTCGATCAAAACATATGAGCAATGATTCTCACGAGAGCGTTCTCTCTGACCAAGGGAAACGTATTAGTATTCCCCAATATGCGATGTCACTGGCACATGTTGCTAGTCTGCGCTCGGAGGATCCGTTTCGCAAAGTAGGTGCTGCTGCATTGGATTTTGATAATCGAGTCGTGGGAACTGCATACAACGGTCTGGCTCCTGGCTTCGAGGCTCCTGAAGATTTCTGGGATGATCGTGACAGCAGGCAGAAATTCATGCTCCATGCTGAGATTAATCTATGCAGTCTCTTCAAACGAGGGGAGGTTAAATTGATTGCATCAACAACCATGCCTTGCACAGCATGCATGCAAACACTCTGCGCCTATGGAATCGAAGAAATCTATTTCCGCGATATATACAAGGAGTCTGCAGCGCCCGAGATTGCCAAGACCTACGGCATCAAGTTCGAACAAATTACTCAGTATCCAATGGGATAACTGGTGCAATCCGTGGGGTCTCCGGCGCTAGCTCACTCGGAGCGGTATCATTGTTTGTTGGGCTGACGATGCCTGTGTCGTCTGAGCTTTCACCATAAAAGCTACGGACATAGCCAAACTCGATCATGGTGTCTTGCCATGAAGAGAGTGCTGCTGGCTCGCGCCAGATGAAAAGAGCTTCGCGCAAGATTTTCTTTGCCTCTTCCTCGTTGCCGTCAAAGTAATGGATTGCGGCGCGTGCATAGTAATAATAGGGCGTATCATCCCATTCACTATATTTGTTCTGCATGGCTCTGGCCTCTTCAACACGATTGGTTTTCAGATTACACAGCAGTAGCTTAAATTCACTCAGGTGTCGCAAACCTGTGGCGCTTTCGGGCAGCAGGGTAAGCAGCTCGGTGAAGCGCTTGTGTGACTTTTCCCATTTTTTTGTTACGAATTCTAACTCAGCCATATTGAATAAAATATTAGTGCTTTTAGGGGAGAGTTTATGGAGCTTTTCAAAAATGACATAAGCTTTCTCGAAAGCCCGCATTTCCACGTAACATCCTGCTTTGAGGCTAAGGCAGGCGGGGTGGTTCTTTTGAATTTTTTCTAGTTCGCCTATTACTTGTAGAGCGTCGAATATTCTTTTGTCTTGGTAGAGCTTTTGTGCCAAACGAACGTTCTTGTTAAAATCGATGCGCTGTTGCTCTGGCAATTTCATGAAATCAGCCATCATTTTTTGACCCTCTGCACTCGGTGCGTTGGCTGGTGTGGTTTGTTGGGCTGTGGCCTCAGGGCTTATAACAGCCAGAGCAAGGGCAACGAGAAAGAGAACAGAAAAGATGGATTTCATAATGTGGGAAGAGAGCAGGTGGTGGACTGCGAATTGCATTCAGTATTGATATGCAGATTTCACCAGAGCGTCAATCATTCAAACCCGAGTCGTGCATGATCCGGGTGCTTGATTCACTCACTTGAATGATCGAGTGCATAGAGGTGATGTTTTTTGATGTATTGTGCTACGTCTGGAGAGAGCCAGTCGTCACGCAAATGCTGGGGCATACTTGTCCTGATTTTTGTTGCTGATGCTGGGTGATTACCATTGATACAGTGTAGCTCATAACCTTGCCGCGGTGTAGGAGCCTCGCCGCGTGTGTAGACAATAAATTTCACCAAGTGAGCAAGGTGGTCTGGTCGGTTCCAGTGGGGTAGGGCTTGCCATTGATCAGTGCCCATGAGCCAAAACATCTCGGCATCGGGAAATCTCTCAGTCATGCTTTCGGCAGTACGCCACGAGTAGCAAGGTGGTTTGGTGACGATGTCATAATCATCCACCTCTGCCCAATCAATGCCTGCGGTAGCTCTGCGGCACATTTCAAGTCTGTCGTTCTCGCTGGCCTGAGCTTGCGCTACTTTGAGAGGAGATTGTTTGCAGGGAAGAAAAATCACCTTATCGAGACCTAGCGAGTCGACTGCTGCTTGGGCAATGTGCATATGGCCCAGATGGATTGGATCAAAGGTTCCGCCAAACAGACAAATCTTGCTGTGCTTGCTCATGGTTCTTCTATGTTAACGATCCATGGTTTCAGTTTCCTCGGCTGCCTTGGGTTTTTCCTGAGCTTTCTCGATGGTAGTTGTTTTACTGCCATACCAAAGCAGGCATGCAGAGCCTACAAAGACAATAATGATGACCAGAGTCAAAAGAATGCTCAAGCAGGATTTCATAATGTGGTGAGATGTTATTGAGAAGCAGGCTGCTGGTCGAGAATATCCTAGGCTGACGTGTTCTGATCTCTCGTAATTCGAGCAGCATAGGCGCCGTCGGTATGATCACGATATGGTAGAGCTTGATGCTCTGCCTCCACTTTCCAATCAGAGTGCGTTGAGACAAAATCAGACACCAGATCATGATTTTCCTCGGCGTCAATCGAGCAGGTAGAATAAACAATCCGGCCGTCTTCTTTGAGGCAGGGGAGCGCGTTTTCTAGAATGGCTTTCTGAATGTCACCAAGCTCTGAGATGTTCTCTGCATGCAAACGCCAGCGGGCGTCGAGTCTCCGCCGCATCACGCCAGTGTTAGAGCAGGGGACGTCTAGTAGAATGGCATCAAACTTGCCGTGCCATGCTTCTGGTGCTGGCTTGGTCCAGTCATGCGTCGCTACAGTCGTGATCTTGATGCCTAGGTTGGTGAGGTTGCTGTCTAAGCGGGGTAGTCGTTTCTCATTGCTGTCAGTGCAAAGAATTTCACCTTCGTTACGCATCATACTGGCAATCATTGTTGTCTTGCCACCCGGGGCTGCACAGGCATCTAGAATAGATTCACCTGATTTGGGGTCGAGTAGCTCAACGCAATGCCGCGTCGCTGGGTCCTGAATGTAGACCAGGCCATGTTTCATCCATTCGTTAGGTGGAGCACCTTCAATTTCATAGAAACCCTCGAGCCCATCGACGGGATTAGCTTTGTCGTATGATGCCACGGTGGTAGCGGCTTCTTTGTGCAAAGTATTGACCCGGCAGAACGTCTTAGCTGGTTGATTGTTCCACTGGAGAAGCTGAGTGGCGTTGTCGACTCCGTATGATTTTCGCCAGCGCTTCCACAGCCAATCTGGGTGAGAAAATTTGAGAGCTGGAGATAGCTCATCGAGCTCATCTAAAAGTTGTTTGCGCCGTGCGATACATTGCCTCAATACCGCATTGATTAGACCTCGAACTGGGGCTTTGCCGCAGTTGACGGTTTCATTGACAGCCGCGTGATCGGCAATGCCAAGAATGAGTAGCTGAACGAGGCCAACGCGCAGGATATCACGCGTCTCATGATCGAGCTTCCCTCTGCGTAGTTGAGCGATCCAGTGGTCGAGCAGGCGGCGATTGCGCAGCACGGCAGAAACGATGGATTGCAGTAGGGCTCTATCTTGCTTGCTCAGGCTGTTCTTTGCTGCCTGTCGCTCGATTAATGAGTCCATGTATGCATGACCCTTGGCCCAGGCTCGGAGAGCTGAGACGGCGGCGCGACGAACGTTACTTGCTTGAGTTGCCATGTGCCCAGAAGCTAGCGGTATTGCTGTATTACTAAACTAAAAACGAAATAATTTCTCTTTATTGTGACAGCTGGACTTGCGAACGAGCTGGCTTGGCTCTATGTGTCTGAGCGTGACTCTTTTTCAGAAAATAGCTGCTGCTACCAGCATTGCACTGATATTACTTATTTTTGTGGGGGCCATTGTCCGTGCTACAGGCTCGGGTATGGGTTGCCCTGACTGGCCGACTTGCTGGGGGTGCTTGATTCCTCCTACAAGTGCCGACCAGATTGATGTTAACAAGCTCGACATCGAAAAATACCGCAAGCGTGCCGCCAGACATGGAATTGACCCTGCCACCATCACTCGTGACTCAGTGATCAAGGAATTTAACCCCACTCACACGTGGGTTGAGTATGTCAATCGTTTGACCTCACTTCCACTCGGCTTATTAACCTTGGCGACATTCATCATGGCGCAATGGCAGTGGAGGAAGAGACCTGTCATTCCCATCGTAGCAGCCCTCGCTTTATTTTTGTTGGGTCTCAACGCTTGGATGGGCGCACAGATTGTTTTCAGCGGACTCAAGCCGGGTATTATTACCATTCACATGGCTCTGGCGATTCTGATGCTTTGTTTGCTTGTCTTTCTAGCGTGGCGTGGCTGTGACGAACCATGGTCTTTGCCAAAGACTTGCCGAGAAAACGGACTGCCTAAAATTGCCATCTTACTCTTTGTCCTTATTCTTGCAGAGGGTGTGCTCGGGTCACAAGTTCGCGAGAAGACGGACGCTTTGCACAAATCTCACAGCGCCGCTCCTCGTTCTGAATGGGTGGGGGAGTTGGAGCAGAGCCCAACCTACCTCATCCATCGCAGTGGTTCATGGGCCATATTGTGGGTTTCGATTGTATTTTTTGTTCGCGCTAAAAAGAATCGCACCGGAGCGAAGGTTCTCGAATACATCGTGCTTGGTATTGTGCTCTCGCAGATGTGTCTGGGTCTTATTCTCTCTCAGGTAGGAATATTGCCAGTAGCTCAGGTTCTCCATATTGGCTTATCATCAATTTTGGTAAGCGCCTTATTATTGTGGATTATGGGATGTTTGCGTAGTTTGCGGACGAGTAATTAAGATGTGTTTAATTTATTTTTTGTAACACACTAATGCATAGTAAGTTAGATTGTTTTTAGCTTGGCGTGTTTCTGTAATTTGATAGCTTGATGAGCAATGAAATTCGCTATCAACTCAAAACTCCTGTTATTTGGCCTGTGCGCAGTATTTGCATGTGCCGTTTTTTTTCAGTCAAACCGCTCTGATTCTGCGACTCGATCAAATGAATCACAGGCTACCAAGGTAGACCGATCTGCTCATCGAGTGATTCACAATCATGACAATTGTGCATTGCCTCGGCACACGGTCACAGCCAAGGAAATAGCCCAAAATGGACTTCTCTGGGAAAAAGCAGATAACACCTCGCTCCAAACCAGAGTTTCAATTCCAGTTGAGGCCAAAGTGCTGGCAGATTTTTCAAACTGGAAGAAAGGTGATAAGCTAAGCCTGAATCTTTCTGACAAAATGCCGGCCTTGGATGGTGTTGTTGAGCACACAGGTGTTCAGGCTGATGGAACTGTCATCGCGCACTTTGTCATTCCGGGTAATCCCACCGGACACCTGATGCTTCAGGAAAACAAAGACATGGATTTCTTTCAGGGACACATCATTTATGACGACTATCCAGTTGCCTATTCCATCAACAAATCAGGTGACTCCATGGACCTGAGCCGTAAACCCATTGATGGTATTCTGTGTTCTTTTGGAGACCAAGTTGCACTCAACGTGCAATCCGGATTGCCTACTTTCTTTGAAGCCCGTGGTGGCAACGGAGGAGGTGGTGGTGGCGGCAAGCCTGGAGGTGGTGGTGGTGATGGCGGCGGCGGCGGTGGTGGCGGACCCAAAGGTAAACAACCAAGTGTCTCCATCAGTGGAGGTTCAGTGAATGAAGGCGACACTGGTTCTGTGCAGCTCAATTTTTCTGTAAGTCTGAACAAATCATCCACAGCCACTATCACAGTTGATTATGCCACAGCCAATGGCTCTGCATCAGCAGGAGCTGATTACACAGCCAATAGCGGCCAGCTTTCATTCGCTGCGGGTGAGACCTCCAAAACAATTTCAGTTGCCGTTCTCGGTGATACAGAAGATGAAAATGATGAAACCTTCTCAGTAAATCTATCCAACCAAGTTAACGCTAAAGCCGGCGCCATGTCCGCGACCGGTACAATTATTGATAACGACACTGCACCAAGCAATGTTCCAGTGCTTAACAGCAGGCCTGGCGCTACTGCGGTTCTCTACATCGACCTAGACGGTGAATATGTTACCAACACCTATTGGAACACTTATGAGAATGGTGGTCAGCCCATTAATGCTCCCGGTGTTTCTGATTCCTACAGCCAATCCAAAATGAGCGACATTTGGCAGCGGGTGGCCGAGGATTACGAGCCATTTGATGTCAACGTGACCACGGATGAAGCGGTTTACCTATCTGCACCGCAGAATCGCCGCATGCGCTGTATTGTAACACCTTACTACCAGTGGTTTGATCAAGCGGGTGGAGTGGCCTATTTGGACTCCTTTGTTTGGACTGGTGACACTCCTTGTTGGGTATTTAGTTCTCTTCTCGGTGATTCGGCTAAGAATATCGCAGAAGCTACCTCTCATGAATATGGTCACACCCTTGGCCTGTATCATGACGGGCGGACTTCACCTCAAGAAGGCTACTATTACGGCCATGGTAGTGGTGCCACCGGATGGGCTCCAATCATGGGCGTTGGCTACAACAGATCATTGGTTCAGTGGAGTAAGGGTGAATATGCTAACGCAGATAATACCGAGGATGATCTCGCCATTATCACTGGTCAGAACGGATTCGGCTACCGAGTTGATGACCACGGTAATACCACCAGCTCGGCCACCACGGTGGCTGGTTCAATTGCCTCAGGGGTGATTGAACTTCGCACAGACGTCGACGTTTTGGCATTCAACACTGCGGGAGGTTCTGGAACCATTTCAGTGACAGGTGCTGCACCAAGCAGTAACCTTGATGTTTTGCTTCAGGTATACGATGGCTCAGGACAGCTGGTTGCATCCAGTAACCCTGCAGACCAGATCACGGCATCAGCCAGTGTATCCATGGCCTCAGGGACCTACTACGTTCGCATCTCCGGTGTCGGCAAGGGCAACCCTCTTGACACAGGTTACACTGATTACGGCAGCCTGGGTGCCTACACAGTGACCACTGATCTGCCGTAAGTGTTATTTGATAAACTTATCACAGGCCTTCCTCATAAACTTGAGGGAGGCCTTATTTATTTAGCGCACATTTATGCAAAAATACTTGCATAATGGCGCAAATTGGAAATAGTGTCCCCGCTTTCGGCGCAGCCGATATTGCAGAATACAATCGCCGGTTTAGCTCAGTTGGTAGAGCAACTGATTTGTAATCAGTAGGTCAACGGTTCGAATCCGTTAACCGGCTCCATTCTAAATCAACGAGTTACGTCACTTTTTAAGATCGTTGAGAATGTCGATAGTGCAGTTTTAGTGCAGTTTATATGTCCACTATGCACAAAAAAAAGCCTCTCACCCGTGAGGATGAGAGACTGTAACTATTGGACACAACGAGAAAGCTAGTTCCTCTTGATACAAAGTTTTACTCTGGTGACTTCCTTTTCTTGATCTCTCTCATTGAGTGAGTGACTTCATGGAAATCATACCAGCGCTTGCGTCCGAGCTTGAGTGGATCGAGCTTGTCTGGATAAAGTCGTCTCAACCGCTGTAAAGCAGGAAGAGACAACTTCAGCAGACTGGCCAATTCCGATTCCGTTACGAACACGATGAAAAGTGATTATTGGTTGAGATTTGCGCACGCCAGTATTGCGTCCTTGTTCTCTCGCCAGAAAACGCCAGCGAGTCGAGGATTCGTCTCCATGAGTTGCCTATAGCGATCATAAGCTGACATCTCTTGATGTGGTTCGCTAGATCCTTGTCTAGCGATCTTGCTCGATGCTACTGCTGACTGAGCCTCCTTGATTGCCTTACTAGCTCTCTCAACAGGTGTCAGCTCTTTCGCCTCCTTCTCTTGATAGAAGATTGCGTCTTTGTTTGTATGATTGAATATTTGCATGATTAAAGTGATGCGTTGAGTTTCTCCTCGTATTCGCGTCTGTATTTCTCACGGACTTTCTGCTCCTCCTCAGACTTGATCTTCTCAAGTCGCATCGTGGTAGTGTCCTCGTTGCTGGTGTTTTGAAGCTCTTTGCAGACAGTCAGACAATGATCGAAAGCAGGTTGTGAGAATAGCACCTGTCCAGTCTCTGTGAGACAGCGAGTCGGCACTCCATATGTGGTGCAGATTTGCAGGATGCTTCGTCTTGATTGTGAGTATCTGTCTTTGCCTGTGAGCATAGACATCCATCCATAATCTTGATTGCATTTCTCTTGGTGAATAGCGAGTAGCTCGCCGTCTTTGAATTTGGTCAGTTTAGTGGTCATGATGTTATTTTGTTTAGTTCTGAGCGTTGGACTTCCGTTGCTCACTATTAACATCAATTCAACTCACTTCACTTCACTCAAGCTCGCTAGCTCTGCCATGAGCTGATGCCCACGCTCCTTGATCTTGATTTTCATTTGAGCTGCGGACAATCCTTCCAACATACCAGGCATATCAGATTGCATCGCTGTGATGCCAGCTTTCAGAGCGTTGCCAATGATCGTGTAGTCGGTGAATACCTTATCATTGCGCTCATAGTCGCCATTGAGGATTTGCAACTGTAACAGCTCTCTCAAGCTCTGGATCTTTGTCCTAATGAAGCGTGATTCATTGTAGTCTGTCGCCTGCATAGCTAGCTTCTCAAGAGCTTCGATGTTTGCCTTTGTATCGCCTTCGATAAACTCTTGAAACGCCTCAGACGGCTCTGGTGCGTCGTCCCAAGGACAGCCAGAGATCCATGCTTTCGGACGATTCGGTTGATTCAAGATAGCGTCACGAACAGCGTCCTTGTTATGGATGTCCACACCAGCTTTCTTGAGTCTTGTGATAGTCGATTGATCGAGCTTGTAAATTTGAGCTAGCTCTTTTTGAGTGAGTTTCTTCATTGGATCTGGATTGAGATTGATTTGCGCAAAACACGCATTTTCCTACAATAAGTATATGTGACCGCGTTTAACGCTGGTTTCAAAGAGATTCCTTACACGGGTGGGGGACTACTGAGCTTTGTTGGACAGCGTGACGAATAATTGAGCGAGAGGTTTCATTGCCTCCTTTGCCATCTCTGCCTCTGCCTTGCTGAGCTCATCTACTGGTCGAGACTTGATGAGCTTGCTGATGCTAGCGTTAGCTTGTGCGATGCGTGTCGTGAGACTTGCTGGTGACTTGCTAGCTGATGCCCGCTTGCGTGCTGGAGCTTTCTCCATGACGTTGAGAGCTTGTAAGACTCTCTTGTCTGTTCCGATGTCTCTGCATTGTGACGCTTTGTAGGTCGTCATGTATGCACGACTCTCGACTCCATTCATGACAGGTGACAAGTATCCATGCAGATTGTTGCGATGATGCCTCGATGCTTTCTCTACGAGAGCAGACACCACCAGCGCTTGACTGGTAACTGCCTTGAGTGCGTCTCTCGCTTCCGCAGCTAATCGCTTGCACTTATCGTGTTGCTTCTGGATCTCAGTCAGCATGGTTGCGTTCATGTCCATGAGTCTATTTCTTTGAGTATAGATAGCCTGTGCTGTCATCGAGATCAGCTTGATCTAGGAACAGTCTGATTTGCTTACTGAGCGCCTGTGGAGACACCTTGAGCATAGACGCTCGATCTGTGATGGACACGCCAGCGCATTGAGGATTACCGAGAGCATAAGCCACCGCCCAGCTCGCCACGATTGGTGACGAGCTTTCGGTGACAAAAGCGACTGATAACGAGAGCAGTTGAGTAAATTTGACAGCGCATTCTCGGTATGCGCTAACTGCATCATCTTCGTCTGGTGTTAGTTCGTTTGCGATCATGTTTCTACTAATAGATATGATATCAACGAGTTTCGTTTTTTCGTCCAAAGCCTGTGCGAAAACTCCCGAAACTCCCGAAACCTATTTTAACCCTCTGCCAATCTGACAACCTGTGTCGGTCTGCCTCCATCTGGATGCTTACGATCCGCAATCTCCAACACGTTCGGAAAGAAGTATTGAAGCTCCCTGATGTCCCGCTCTGTCGTGGTATGACGCTTGAGCATGACCCCGAGTGTGATCTCCTTTGGTTTTCCGTCCTCGATCTTGCCAATGTCTGTGACGATCTTATCCAGCTTCTTCTGTAGCTTAGACGACATTCCTTGCTGTAACAGATCCAATGTTTGACGGAAAAACCAGCGAGCGATCTGGATCGCATTGCGTGCCGACTCCGCTCCCGCTTCGACTGTGTGAGCTTTCGTGCCGTGTTCGGCAACGTGGAGCAACAGGTGCAGTTTGCGCAGGTTCTCGCCATAGCGTGCCACATAGCTCGACAGACGCTCAAGAGCCGCTCCGTCTTTGCCTTGTCGCAAAACTCGATTGGACTCATCACGGAGCAATTTAAGCGCCTCAGAGGACAACGCCACGCTCATGACCGTCTTTGACTCTCTGTAAAACTCAAGCAGATCATTGAGAAGCTCGCTCCAGCTTGCTGACGTTGATGCGCTGA
>JBNABE010000062.1:0-10535 GCA_049631945.1 Akkermansiaceae bacterium | reverse complement strand
GTGATCTGGATAATTATGTATAATACATCGAGCAAATCAAGCTAAAATATAAGATGACCGACTTAACTCAGGCTGCTGGTTCCACCTCTGAGTATCTGCCCAGCATTATGGGTTTACCTCAGGCCCACGGAGGGAATAACCAAGACGGTAGAGACGAACATTGGATGGATCTGGGGCAACATTTAACTCCCGCAATGAATAGGTAATGTTACCCGCTACAATCTTGTCAATCATAGTGAAAATCGAGTCTCCAGCCCACCCCCCATTACCTCTCTTGGTTGCGATGACTTGCCAATCATCAGCTCCGACACCACCTCGAGCCCGCTCGATGTAATAATCGACGTCCTCTGGTGCATCAACGGGAAGGGTGATCTTAATGGAGCCATTCGCGCTACTACCAGCCTTCAATGGCGCCAATTCTTGGCTAGCGACGATCGGGTTTGTCCCCAATGCGTGTTCAACGAGATTGATATTGTTATCACCGTCGTTGTCCCCCCCGGGCAGTTCGCTGGAGTCAAACTCCAAGCCGTTTCGTTCCAAAAAGCTAAAGAATGGGGATGCGATCAATTCGGCCTCGATAATGGGGTTTACGACAAAATCATCATCCTCAATACCTGCATTCATGCCGTGAATAGCCAATATGTTCTCGCCTGTGTTCAACGGAACCTGGCTTTGCATAAGGTCGATCTCTTCGGCAAACAGGGTCGCTTGCTGCGAGCGGGATGTTACCGCTTTCGCATCCCAACTTAGTTCGCCTGAGGGCGCGTTTCTGCGAGCCACCTCAACTCCGTTAACATAAGCTACAAAAGCATCGTTGTAATTTACCGATAACTTGAGACCTTGAACGTAGCTAAGTTGCGGTAGTGAAAATGGCAAGCGAATGAAAGCAGACGAGGATTTACCCCGCATGGCTGACTGGAGATCAGATCCATTACCAATGAAAAAACTGTAGCGATTGTCTGGATCAAAACCGAAGCCCGAGCCTCCCTGATTCCATGCCGAGTCATCATACCCGACCTCAGTCCATTCTGCACCAAGATCATTGTTCTGAGGGATGAACCACCGCCCACGAGCCCCCTGATCCGTAATTACACGTTGATCGAAGAATGACTGCACCTGGGCTTGGGCAAAGGTGCGGATTTGACCATCGGAGCTCTCAAGAGAGACGATATTTGGCTCATTGTCTATGAATACAATGTTAGGCCTTTGGGCTCGAATGTTGGAGATTTCGGCGTTACCTGAGACAACCTTCCATTCATAGGCTGGCTGAGCCGTGGAAGGAACTCCATCATCCGATACTCTGCCTGTAATTAAGCCCTGCATGGAGTAATAAAGGTCCTCAGGCTGGATACGCACGACAGGACCCCGATTAGCGTAAACCGGCTTTTGACTTAAGGCTTCCACGGAAACTTTCAGCTCTTTATCTGTGGAGATAGGGTCCAGTGAAGCTCTGAATCTAAGCGTGTAGATTCCTGGCCCAGTGAATGTTGCCCTAGTCGCCTTGGATGAGGTGGAGCTGAATGCCACGTTCCCTCCAGCGGGGACACCTACGGCTCTCCAATTCACAAAATCCTCATTCCCAATCACTGAGGCAGCCAGCACAAGACCATTGCCATCTGCAATACTAACCTCCTCCAACAGAGGCTCTATGATTTCAACAATCAGACCACCCAGACCACCCACATTACCTGTCAGTCCATACTGACCAATGCTGCCATAATCACTGAATCCGGAGACATCAGGGCTACCGTTATTGGTTCCCTCGACGTGGAGGGTGTAGTTTCCAGTCTCGAGCTCGGTATCGATCGATGCCGCGTAGGAGTTTTCAGGATCATTCTCAGCGATGAGCTCCCCTGCCTCGTTGTAGAGTTGGAGGCGAATGTTCATGTTGGTGACAAATCCAACATTACTGATATCAACGCCTTCTGGCTCAGCACTCAGTTTGACCGAACCACCACTTGTTGTAAAACTAAACACATCTATGTCCTCCGGAGTTTCAACAACACCGACAATGCCTACTGCCTCCTCACCTGTATCTCCCGCAAGGTCAAACGCATCTACAGCTGTATCCCCATACTCATCATCCCTGAAAGCTGCTGAGCGCGTATTAATGATCTCCAGATCATCCTCGGTGTTGGTGCTACCCTCGTAGTTTCCATCACTCCATGTCACCACACTAAGACCGAAGGGTGCCCCCATGATGGGTCCCCATGTGCCGTTACCACGGTGATACTCAGGATCGTTTTGACTCGTCAATCCGTCATGACGCAAGCCAAAAGTATGGCCGATCTCATGGGAAACGGTCTGCGCAGCGCTGCCGCTACCAAGGTTAAAACACCAACAGGGATCAATCGAACCATCATAAAATGAGTTCAGATATGCTACACCCCCGGATCCTGGCAAAGCATCGTTTGTGGGAGTCACGATGCACATCATTTTTTTGTTCTGAGCGGCGGCATCAAAAACGGTCCGATCCGTGGTCACGTTGATCTGGAATGGCCTCATGTCCTCTGCCACCTCCTCCCAGACTTCACGTATGCGATCCTCATCGAAACCTGCAGGTTCAGCATTGATGGTCCCCCCATTAACCCAGCGAGTGCCTGATACAACCTCACCATCAAAGTCGATGTAAACCACGGCCTCGGCACCGGGCAAACTGTTGAGCAAGGGGATGATTGCAGCTTCACCAGCAGGCACAAATGGTGCATCGCTGATTGGCATGCCTATATTTTCATCCGTGTTACCATTAGAGCACACATATTCAGGCTGAGAGATCTGGCGGATAACCCAATCTCCATCTTGGCCGCTGTATTCATAGACGATATTTCTGCTATTTTCCTTGAGGATAATATTACCCATAATACTTCCATCAGCCTTCTCAAGCCAGTAGACCGAGCCATTTCGCCCCACTAATTCCATATTCACCGACTTCTCTTTGCCCGGAAATGCTGTCTTCACAACAACCCGCGCACTGAGCTGAAGGTCACCACCAAAATCCAATTTGAGAAGGTCTCCACGCTGAGACTCAGAAATGGACTGCGGGCTCGCAACTATAGGCCCCGCTATCTTTTGTTCGGGAAACTGGTAACCCGACTCGTTTGGATTCGAAACTGATTTTGATGCATGATGATGAGAACAGCCCACGCCGTGCTTACATATGCTTGATGGGGGCTGAGTTGCTACAGCCTGCTGCACTGGCTCACTCGATGAGCTCATCTCATAGGCAACAGTCGCCACGACGAGAACTCCCAGCCCTAAGCAAGCTAATTTGACATAACGGTAATTTTTTAGAAAAGTTGTCTTCATTGGCACACAGATAACCCCAAAATATTAAATGTTGGCGAGCACATGTCAACGTGGAAGATCGAAATCGATCCTTAATCTAGGCGAGACAAGCATCTGCCCAGCATTCCATCAATGATGCACATGAAACATAGGTGAAAGCCTGACAGCGTATACTATGAGAGCGCATGAACCGCTCGAGATAACATAGCCCGGCCTAATCACCCAGAGATCAGCGTCCAATGGTCAAACCCGAGAGCAACAACTCAGTGTTATTACTCGTTTTTGCCAAATTCTTAAGCAAGGTCTCGATCGCCTCACCTACCGGCATGGACGCAAGCTGGCGCCGGATTTCAAGCACCTTAGCCATTTCATCGGGATGGTAAAGCCGATCGTCATTTCGAGTTCCACTCTGTGGGATATGAATCGCTGGGTAAATGCGCTGCTCAGCCAATTCACGGTCAAGACGTACTTCCATATTGCCCGTTCCCTTGAACTCCTCAAAGATCACCTCGTCCATTTTACTCTCTGTCTCCACAAGGGCGGTCGCAAGAATAGTCAAGCTGCCACCTTCCTCACAATTACGAGCTGCACCGAAGAACTTACGGCTTTGCTGGAGTGCCGCCGGACTCAGACCACCGGAGCCGATGGGTCCTCCACCACGCTGCGAGTTATTGTGGCCACGTGCCAAACGAGTCAGACTATCGAGCAAGAGCACGACATCCTTACCCAGCTCGACCAGACGCTTGGCGCGTTCCATCACTAGGTCCGAAACTTGGGCATGGCGTTTAGCCGGCTCATCAAAGGTTGAGCTGAACACCTCCGCATCGACCGTTTCTTCAAAATCAGTCACTTCCTCAGGACGCTCGTCAAGCAGGAGGATAATAAGAACTACCTCAGGATGATTGAGCTGAATCGACTGAGCAATCTGCTTGAGAATAATGGTTTTACCACCGCGAGGAGGTGCCACGATCAGGCCACGCTGACCTTTGCCCAGAGGAGCCACAATATCGAGCACTCTGGGAGACATGCCTGTCTCGGCATTTTCTAGCATGATACGCTGGTCGGGAAACATTGCCGTCAAATGATCAAAATCTTTAGGCTTTTGATATTCGGCTGCAGGTGCCCCCTCGATTTCAAGCACTTCACTAACGGATATATATTTGTCACGACCACGGGGAGCACAGAGGCGCGCTTTGATCTTCTGGCCGACCACTAAGCCGTGCTCACGAATGAGGTTACCATTCAAGTAGAGGTCATCTGGCGAGGTCTTAAAGCTTTTAACCGGATCACGCAGCATAGCGTAGTTGTCCTTCGCCTGCTCCAGCACCCCTTCTCCTTCAACGATAACACCCTCCTTGGCATAGAAAGAAACAAGATCAAACACTAATTGGCTTTTAGACGCTTTCGCTGGAATCTTAACAGGTAGCACCTCAAGCATGGAGTAAATCTCGGACAATGGCTTCTCGCGGAATTCATTGATACTAATAGACTCGGGTAGAGGAGGTAGAGGCGGGCGCTGATCTTTCACCTCAGTATGCTCAGAATCATCAGGCTGCACCTTGTCCGCATCAATATTTTCGGCAACGGCAGTATCCTCCCGCACTGGTAGTTGTGTATCCACAGCATCATTACCCGCGGTGTCAGGGACTTCGGCCCCTGGCATGGGCTCGTTTGCGTCATGTTCTTTATTCATGTAAAAGTATCTGTGTTTACAAGGGCTTAGCTTGAGATTTCATTCATGTGGGTTTTAGCAATATGCTATTTTTAATAGCTGATGAATCAAATGTGTGAATCAAAAGAATGAATCACTGAAACTGAACGTCAGCATGCTCCTGGAGATAACGATGACATTGGTTTTTGAGCATCTGCTCGGGGCCTTCATTCCAGAAAACAATGTCAGCCAACTTAAGCTTGGCGTCTATAGGCATCTGGGAGGAAAGCACTGCTTCCACCATCATATCATCCCAATTGTTGCGTTTTTTAAGACGATCAATCTGAGTTTTTCTACTAGTAGCTACCAGCAAATTGACTGATTGACCGAAATCAAATCCACTCTCAAACAGAAGAGGGATATCCGCAACAAAGAGGCGCGATGCATGATTCTTAGCTGCTAACGCTAATAATGCAAGACAATCCTCACGCACTCTGGGGTGAAATATTTCCTCGAGAAAATGCCTAGCATCGGCGTCTGCGAAAACTCGCGCGCCCATGCGAGCCTTATCAACTTTCATATCCTCTCCGAAGACATCATTGCCAAAATAGAGACGAATTTGCTCAAGCACCTCGCTTTCGCCATACCATTTAGCAACACTGGCATCAGCATCAAATATTGTCACCCCAGAATGCAGTTGGCGCATCAAGTTACAACAGGTTGACTTACCCGTGGCTATGCCCCCCGTGAGGGCGATAGTTGTCAGTGTAGATTTCACTTTGCTCGGCAGTAAAAAAGGAGGATTATTTCTCATGAGGCGTGGCCAACGCCATCAATCAGATACAGTAAGGATGCATATATCAGTAACGCATCATATCATGAAAAACCTCTCAGTGTCAAAAGACAGCTGAGAGGTCTGTAGAAAAGCAAATACGCTAGGCTCTATCTCAACAAACTTAGCGTGATGGCAACAATCCGTCACCTCCATCAAGTGATACAGCTGGCTGTGGAGCGGCTCCACCAGCACCGGGGGCACCACTCGTCGGCTGATTGATTCGTGCACCCGCAGCATCAATGATTTCAGCTGTCACAAAGATGATAAGGTTACTTTTGTTTCTGGTTTCGGCTTTTGATTTAAATAAGCGGCCGATGATAGGCAGGTCACCCAATATGGGCACACTGTCTTCAACATTTTGCACATCCTCGCGCATCAAGCCACCTACCGCGACTGTGTAGCCGTCGTAAATAGTGAGCCCCGTATTGACTCTACGAGTTGCAAAAACAGGCATTTCAATGCGGTTTTCTGTAATCGTAATACTTACTGGATTTCCAAGTATGTCTTGCCCCAATGTTTGAATCGGGGAGCCGTAGTTGATGAATCCCTCAAACTCAACCAACTCTGGAGCAAATCTCAAATCGATTGCGTAATTGTTCTCGCCGATGGTTGGCTCGATCTCAAGAGTAACACCTGTATTGCGGGTCTCAAATCCAGTAGGGGTAGCTGGGGTAACAGGGAAAATCTCTGCTGATCCACCTCCGCCACCATCGACGGTGTTGCCACCCGCGGTGCTGGTTCCGACAGATTGCGGTAGTTCTGGTGGTTCGTATTCTGTCGGATAAATAAATTCACGAATCACTTCGATCGTGGCAGACTCACCACTCTTAGCAAGAATGCTAGGTGCAGTCATGACATCAGTACCTTTTTTCTGTGCCAACCCACGCATGATCATCTGGGCTGAGCTGTTGTCAAATAAGCCGGTGATGGACAAGATTCCGGGCGCAACGTTCGTGGCCTGATTGCTTCGTGTTGGGTTATTGATGATGGCATCAATAGAATTACGCGTGTTGGCGTAGTCGCCGCTACGCAGACCAGCAGTGGCAATATTGGTCACTGAAGTGGCACCTTCTGGTAACAGACTAGGATTTCCCACATCACTTACTCGACGCGGCACACCATTGCCTGTAGTGCCACCACCCAGTAAATAATCAGATCCACTACCACCCAGTTCGATTGCCCCACCAAGAATCCAGTCAAAGCCAAGCTCATCAGAATTCTCTTGGGCAACTTCGATAAATTTGGTCATGATCCGCACTTGCCTTGGTCCATCCTTGCGAATAACGGCAATGAGGTCATCAATGAGGTCTAAGTTGTTAAGTGTGTTGTAGACAACGAGTGTGCTGGTGGACGCGATGTAGTTGGCAAACGCCTCATCTGGAAAAGAAATACCATTATCCTTGAGCAGAGTTTGCGCATTAGCGCGCTCCCCAAGTGCTCCTACATCATCACCTCCATTGTCTGCAAAAGGATCATCATTACCACCACCTCCGCCACCTGAGCCTTGTGAAATTCTGGATATGAAATCTGGGGGCACCGTGTAAGTGCGTGTATACAGATCATCGACTTCCAAAGCTCCAACGGGGAGCAAGATTACGGCAAATTCATCAATTTTGGTGCGTAGCCTAGTTTTATCGCAGATGAACTGGAGAACTTTGCCAAGCGGCACATTTTGCACCTGAAGAGAATCAATCTTAATGCTGCCGATACTTTCTTCTGTAGTAGCAACTGCACCTATACCTAAGTCATCAGCTCCATCAGCTTGTCCTGCACCGTCAGATATCAGTTTTGGATCTCTTATGAGGAAGTTGATTCCTTTTTTGTTTTCATCCGGCTCGTAGTCAAATTCTCTCGCACGAACACGCAATGTCTGCAGAGCTTCGTCGACTGTGACATCTTCGAAATCAACTGATGGAATAATGATATTTTTGAGCTTCTGCTGTATATACTCGACTCCCGTTGCCTGTGTGACAAGGCCTTGGCCGGGTCCAAAATCTGGCAACTCGGGTGGCACTGTCGTTTCCCATGCTTTGTCGACCTCCTTCAACAATTCAGCACGTGTTTGATCGTATGCAGCTCGATAATAGTCTGATTTTGTTGCTGAGATTCGCTCAAGCCAACGACGAGCAGCTTTGTTGTAAGAATCAATTTGCAAAATCTTTTTGAATTCAGCCTCAGCTTCATCGTACTTGCCCAGATTGTAGTATCCCTCACCAGTGTAGAGGTGTCGACGAACTTGGTCTACATTTTTCGAATGATCCAACGTCAGCGACTGGTTGGTCCTGATGGGATCATCGAGGAAGCCAAGTTGTTCCTGAGCTTTTTTGTTGGATGGATCCAGCACCAACATGTCCTCCAACATGCTACGCGCCTCATCCATTCTACCGACACGTCTGTATTCCTGAGCCAGAGCAATCGTAGCATCACTCAAGTGAAGGTTGTATGTTTCTCTCCGATCCGATAAGGCTGGAGCAGAGGGCAACATGTTCAGCGCAGTCTTGTATTGCTTCACCGCTTCCTCATATTGATTTTTAGCGTAAGCGGCACGGCCGAGGTCAAGGGCATTGGCTGCATCTGCTACATCGTTGAGTCGACGAGCAATTTCACGTTGCGCAGCGCCAGTAGAATTTGAAGCGGGCGCCTGGGCGTTGAGTATGCTTACAGGAAGCAACATGCCAGTTAATATACAACCGCGCAGGGCAAATTGCATGCTCACCTTCCTAGCTTTAAAAGTGGGAAAATTGTTACGCAAATCTTGATTATCTGGGTGGGTAAGTTTGCTTTTCATGATTAATAGACAGATCTGAACATTTTTAATACTGGGTGTGAAGTATATTTTTAATTATTTCGTAATTATAACAGCGTAGCTGAGATCAATTTTGTAAGTTGTCAGCCATTGAGCATGATCATTTATTGTAAGGCATGAGGTGCTCGATTTTGTTCCCCTCTTTATCGAGATACTCTACTGCAATGATCATTTTGTTGATATCGATATACTTCAGCAAGTAGGGTTTTTTCTTAGCCTCAGGGTCGAAGGGCAGAGAGAAATAGGTGTTTTCATCAACCTCAAAGGGTTTGCCCTCTTGATTCAATGCATTCAATACAAGGGTCGCTCGGCTGTCCATTATACCCAAAGATCGTTTGGGATGACCATCTAGATCGCCTCGTTTATCGAAGCGGTATTGAGTTCCTTTTTTATTCGGCTGAAGATCCTCGATCACCCATATCGTATCGACCATTCCATTTGTGTTTCTCCTTTTATCGAGGCCCACAAATTTAAATCGGTTTTGCATCAAGGGCTTTTTAAATTTGATAGTCTCATTGAACTTCACTTGTTGATCTGTCTTATTTAACGGGACCTTAACTTTGTTTTCCAAGTTGAAAAAAGATTCTCGACCCGCATCAGTAGCCACCCTTGGTTTGATGTGCACTTGAGTCGTGTAAACTGGCTTTGATGCACGCACGACGAGCTTTGTCACAGGCTCGGGATAATCACTGGCATCGTTAGGATCAGTCTCTGCCTCGTATTCTTCACGGTTCGCGAAACCATCATCATCTGGATCTCTCTCTGCAGCATTACGATAGCCTGGATCGAGATCATGCTCCATCCACCAAGTATTAGGAATGCCCGCATGGACTGGGTCGCTTTTCAGCAAATCGACTGGATTCTTCGGATCATCACGCTGCGAGAAGAGAATGATACCAGTGAACAAATCCACCTTACGTCCATCGAGGTCAGCTTGATTTATTTTGTGCTCCATGTAGATGGAAACTTTTGCTTTATCAACAGCGACCAGCCCCTTGGCTTCGACCTCTTCATTTTGCTTGGGTTGAGCGAGTATAAAAGCATTGGTCTGATCGCTTTTATTTTTCATGCTAATGTAACCCAGTGCTACCAATGCAGTGACTGCAGCACCTAGGGTGACCTTTTCATAATTATCGGAGAGCCAAGACATGTGAAAGCTGGGTTAGAATTGGGTGTGTGAAATGTTACTTATTCTTTGATTGGCCTTTGCCTTTGACATCATCTTCGCTTGCAGATGGTTTCTGACCTTTCATCAGCAGAATATCAAATTTGATGTGCACTAAGATATTCTCATCACCCATTACCTGCTTGAGGATATACTCATCATCTAAATCTGGATCTATTGATGCCTCGCGCGCATCCTCACTGGCAGCTCCATCTATAATAGCCTCGCCATCTTCCCCAACTTCACCTGGGACTGAGAATCCACCAAAAACATCATTTCCCTCAAATGGCGTAACTTCTCTATCCACTGCAATACTACTTTTAGTCTGGAAGTCTGCATCCTTGGGTCCCGGCGCATTTTGGTTCTCATTACGAATACGCAATGTCCGTATCGCATAGAGATACTCTTTTGAGTTTGCCATTGCCTGCAAAAAATTACGCATTGATGATTCAGAGGCTGTAAATGTCAGCTCAACAGGCATGGTTTCGAGAATTTTTGAATCCTCTAAGCCCAATGATTTATTGCCGCCTCTGCCTCTCTTTTTCTTAGTAGTCGGAACTGGCGGTGGCCCTTTCTCAACTCCAATGAGCTCACGCCGAATGTTGAGCAGAGCCTTAGGCTGGTTTTCGGCTAGCTTTTCCATAAGCCACTGAATCGCTCCCAACTGATAATTTAACTTCTTTGTGGCATATGGCGCAGCTTGAACAGTTGCGTATTTTTCAAAACCAAAACTGAATTTTTCAGGTAGCGTAGTGCCAGCTTTATTGAAGGCCTTTCTTAATTCTGTCTGCAT